>JANXSH010000878.1 GCA_025356615.1 Planctomycetia bacterium
CGGGGCCGCTCGGCGGAGGCCGTCAAGATCCTCCGCAAGGTCGCCGACCAGCAGAAGGACGACGGCCGACTCGAGGCGAAGCAGACCAGCATCACCGGGTCGGGCGGACGCGACCTCATGATCGAGACGACGGCCCTGGCGCTGCTCGGCTGGCTCAAGGCGAACCCGCAGAGCTTCGACCCGGCCATCCGCAAGGCCGTCAAGTGGGTCGGCCAACAGCGCGGCGGGGCGGGCGGCTTCGGCTCGACGCAATCGACCATCCTCGCGCTCAAGGCGCTGATCGCCCACGCCAAAACGAACAAGCGGACGCCCGAGGGCGGCGAGTTGCGGCTGTTCGTCGGCGACGAGAAGGTCGCCGAACTGACCTTCCCCGCCGGCGTCGAGAAGCCGTTGCGCCTCGAGGTGCCCGACGCCGAGAAGAAGCTCGTCGCGGGCGTCAACACGCTCCGCGTAGAGATCACCGGCGCGAAGAACCACTTCCCGCACACTCTCAGCTGGACGTACCGCACGACGCAACCCGCGAGCGCGGACAAGACGCCGCTTCGGGTCACGACAACGCTCGCCCGCACCGAAGTCAAGGAGGGCGACTCGGTGCGGCTGAAGGTCCGCATCGAGAACAAGTCCGGCCAGAACCAGGGCATGGCCGTCGCCATCGTCGGCCTGCCCGGCGGGATGATCGTGCCGGAAGACCTGAAACAGCTGAAGGAACACTGCCGACTCCCGTCAGGCGGAGGACAGCCGCTGCTCGGCGCGTTCGAGCTCCGAGGCCGAGAACTGGTGCTGTACTGGCGCGACATGGCGAAGGACCAGGTCATCGACGTGCCGGTTGACCTGATCGCCCGCGTGCCGGGGGCTTATCGCGGCCCGGCGAGTCGGGCGTACCTGTACTACAACGCGGATAGCAAGCACTGGGTCTCGCCGCTGGCGGTGACGATCGCGGCGGGGGAGTAGGCGAGCGGGGCGTGTCAACGCCCTGAATTTGGGGATGGCAGACGAACTTGGGCGACAGACGGTGCCGATATGCGGATCGAGTTTGGGGCGGATCAGGCTTGGCCGCATCCCGACCATACGATCCTGGCCGGTCGGGTCCACGAGGCCGACATCCTCTTGGGTGATGTATTCACAGAGGTGGTGTGGACGCCTTGGCTGCCGGAACACATTGTCGGCACTCGCGTCGGTGAACCGATCATCCCGCATACCGTCGCGCTGCGGGTCGAGGGCATCGAGGCGTATCAGCATTCACTCGAGTTCTTGTCGTCCGGCATGACGGGCGCGCTGAAGCTCATTGGGGCGGGTCAAGAACTGCTTCTCGCAATCGATTTTTCAGCACGCGATGGGCGGTGGCACCTGGCAGGGGAGAGGCATGATCAACTGGGCACCTGACCCGGCCCTTATGTTCGTTCTTGGAAGTTCACAGCCATCCTAGCGGACCAGGCACGACAAAGAGTTACGACGATTCGCTCAGGGGCAACGCCTGTCGTTCGAGTTGATCGGCGAGGGCGATCAACTCGTTCAGGGGCATCTTCTCCAACATTTCCTCGGCGGTCAACGGCTGCTTCAGGCAACGTTGCGCGAAGTGGATCCTCTTGCTCTCTCCTGCGGCCACGCCGATTTCGTGAGCGTGCTTGCTCATGTGCTCGCGTGTGGCGATGTCGGCCTCGCTAATCCGCTTCGTGAGCCGAGCCTGCCTCTCCGCCTCTCCCTCTCGCATCTGCATGAGAAACTCCTGGAATCGAGAAATCAAGGCACTTCGCTCGGGGGCAACACCTGCCGTTCGAGTTGATCCGCGAGAGCGCTCAGTTCGTTCAAAGTCATCCTTTCCAACGTTTCCTTGTCAGTCAAAGGCTGCTTCAGATAACGCTGGGCGAGGTGGATTTTCTCGATCCGTCCCTCGGCCAACCCGATTTCGTGAGCGTGCTTGCTCATGTACTCGCGCGTGGCGATGTCGGCCTCGCTCATCCGCCGGGTCAGGTACGCCTGGCGGTCTCGTTCGCTCTCTTGGATTCGCATCAGAACCTCCGTCGCCCGGATGATCGCGGGCGTTTGCAGTTGCTTGGGTAGTGCTGCCGGGTCCAACTCGGCGGCGTATTTCAGGAAATAACACCATCGCTCGATCGGCGTCTCAACCTGCTCGATCGTCGCGCGAAACTTGCTCAGTTCGATCGTCTGGATCTCCGCATCCTTGCTGAACAGGAGATTTCGCTTCGTATCGACCATGCGGAAGACGTGGTAGTAATCGTCGTCCTCGATGAGTTTTTGCGTGAGGATGCAGACGACCACCGTCGGCCTCAGCGTTGCGTGATAGTCGCCCTGGAGCATTTGCTGCGTGAAGGCACTTCCCCAGTTGAACAAGACGCGCTTGGGAAAGAACCAGGGGACGAATCGCTGCATCTCGACGGCGAAACGTCGCCCGCTCTGGTCTCTGGCTCGGACATCGAAGACGGCTTGCTTGTCGTCCTCGAACTCCTTCTCGGTGAACGGATTCAGGAGTGTAATTTCACGCACGGGCGGCTCCGACACGAGCGCCCCGAGCAAGTCGATGAGGAGCGAGGTAGTCCCCTCGCTACCGAAGAGGCGCTTGAAGGCGTAGTCCACCGTCGGATCGATTTCGAGGAGCATGGCTCATCCTCTACCTTTCCCTCCCACCTTGCCAAATGCGATTGCCAGGTTCAACCCCAATCGATCAACCAAAGTGCCTTCGGCCCTCCTGTCCGTTCCTGCGGGTCTCCCCCATTCCGACACGT
>JANXSH010000371.1 GCA_025356615.1 Planctomycetia bacterium
CAGCTTGCAGATCCAGGCTGCGGTGCCCTGGATTTTGACATTGCCAGACACACTCAACTCACCCGTGGCGGTCTGAGTGTTGTGGTTGAGGTTGATGGTCCCGCCGTTGAACGTCGCGTCAGCCTCGATGTTCGCCTTCGCGCCCTCCGTCCAGAAGTTCCCTCCGTTGATGTAGACATCTCCAGCGGAAGACTCGAGGGTCGTGCCGTTCGATAGATCGGTGCTGCCCGCCGTCTGGCTATAGCCGTGGCCGTTAGCGTCTTTGCCCGTGATGGTCAGGGTGCCCTGCAGAAACTGGAACACATTGCTATTCTGAATGGGCAAGGCCGTGGTGACGGACTTTGTGCCGATAGACTTCTGGAACGTCCCCGCGTTGGCAATCACGCCGATATTCGCGCCCATCGTGGCGATGGTGCCGTCCGTCCAGTTGAAATTGGCGTCCGTGGCGATACTGATCTCAGCCGCGTTCTTGAACGTCGTCGTACCGTTTGGGTCCGTCATCGTGATAGTACAACCGGCCTTGATGACGAGATTCGCACCGGTCGTCTCATTCCCGGTGATCTGCATGTTCGTGCCGACCTTGTACAGGGTGATGTTGCCCAGCAAGGGGCTGACGGCATCGACGTTACCGCCCGACCAGTTGTAGTTGCCGCCCACCTGCATGTCCTGATTGTTCTCTTGCTCGATGTTCCCGGAAGATTGGTTGATCCCCCCGATGCCGATATTCCACGAGCCGTACTGTTGGAGGTGGAGCGTCCCGGAGTAGCCGTTCCTCATCGTCAGGCTGTTGGCCGCCTGACTGTACTGCCCGTTGGTGAAGACGCAGGCGTTGTTCGAGACGAGGCCGTCGAAGACCACGTCGTCCGTCCCGATGGGGGCCGCACCCGTGGACCAGTTCCCCGCGACGGACCAGTTGCCGCTGACGGCACCAGTCCAGACATCGGTGGCCGGGACACATCGTGCCTCCAGCGCTTCCAGCCCGAGCTGCCGCTTTCGTGAGGGCGCGCTTACCCTATTTGCGCCCCCCCCCCCCTGATTTGCGCCAAAGAGATGAGAAGAAAGACATGCGAAACTCCCTTCCTGAAGACTATCGCCGAGACGGGTTGTATCGACATCGGTATCGATAATGAGGATCCTATCCTCTCCCAATCACTCGATCCAGCGAAATCTTCCGATATTTTCTGGATTGCACAAAATAACCAGATCTCCAGCGACCGAGATCGTCCGCCTCTGCCCACTCACCTCTACCCTTCTTATTCATCCTCCTACAATGAACGAGAGGGGGGAAGAACCGATGCCGATCATTCAGGCCCAGGGATTGACCAAGACGTACCGGGTGTTCCAGAAGCAGCCGGGCCTGTGGGCTTCCGTGCGCGGGCTGTTTCGGCGCACCTACAAGGAAGTCCGCGCCGTCGCGGATGTCACTTTCACCATCGAACCCGGCGAGATGGTCGCGTTCCTCGGCCCGAATGGGGCCGGCAAGACGACGACGCTCAAAATGCTCTCCGGGCTGATCTACCCCGGCGCGGGGTCGGCCCGCGTCCTAGGCTTCGTCCCGTGGGAGCGTCCCGACGCCTTCCGCCGGCAATTCTCGCTGGTCATGGGGCAGAAGAACCAACTCTGGTGGGACCTCCCCGCCTCGGACAGTTTCAACCTCCACCGTGAGGTCTACTCGCTCCCGAAAGAGGACTTCCAACGGACGCTCGGCCAACTCACCGAGATGTTCGGCGTCGAGAAGCTCACGCGCCAGCCCGTCCGCGAACTGTCGCTCGGCGAGCGCATGAAGATGGAACTCATCGCCTCGCTGCTGCACGAGCCGAAACTGTTGCTGCTCGACGAGCCGACGATCGGCCTCGATGTCATCGCCCAGGTGGCGATCCAGCGCTGCCTCAAGGAGTACAACGCCCGGCGCGGCGTGACGATGCTCCTGACGAGCCACTACATGCGCGACGTGGAGGCGCTCTGCTCGCGCGTCCTCGTTATCGCCCAGGGCCGACTCTGCTACGACGGCCCGCTCGCCGGTATCACCGATCGGTTCGGCCGCTACAAGCAGCTGCGCTTACAATTCGCGGGCGAAGAGGCTCCGAGCAACCTCGAGCGCTACGGCGCGGTCACGATCACCGGGCCGGTCGCCGAGCTGAAGGTCGAGCGCGACCGGGTCTCCTCGGTCCTGTCGTCGATCCTCGACCAGCACACGATCGTCGATATGAGCGTGACCGACCCCCCGCTCGACCAGATGATCGCGCAGGTGTTCGAGGCCGCACGCCAGGAACCGGCGGCGACGTGATCTCGTTTTAGCAATTCGGTCCGTGTACCATAAAGAAGAATTAGCCACAGATGAACACAGATGAAACCAAGAATGAATTGCAAATGCTTTTTGTCTCATCTGTGTTCATCTGTGGCTAAATTCTTCTTCCTGGATAGCCACTGGAGCCTGATGTGGCAATTGTTCTTCCTCGCCTCTGGCGGCTGCTGCCGCACGACCGTGACGCCGTGGACCATCTGGCGCGGTCGCTCCAGACCCCTGCGATCGTGGCCCAGCTCTTGCTCAATCGTGGCGTCGAGGCACCGGACGCCGCGCGCAGGTTTCTCGATGCCCCTCTGACAGGACTGCACAAGCCGGAGACGTTGCCCGGTGTGCCCGAGGCGGTCGATCGCATCTTCCACGCGATCGAGGCGGGACGCAAGATATGCGTCTACGGCGATTACGACGTGGACGGCGTCACCGGCTCCGCCATCCTGATGCAAATGCTCACGCTGCTCGGCACCCGCCCGGACCTCTACGTCCCCAGCCGACTCGACGAGGGCTACGGCCTCAACGGCGACGCGCTGCGCCAGATCGCGGCGGGCGGCGCGGGTATGGTGATTACCGTCGATTGCGGCATCGCCAGCATCGCAGAAGCCCACGAAGCCCGGCGGCTGGGCATGGAACTCATCGTCACCGATCACCACGAGATGAAGGACGAACTGCCGTCCGCCGATGTCCTCGTCCATCCGCGCCTGCCGGGCACGTCGTACCCCTTCGGCCTGCTGTGCGGCGCGGGCGTCGCCTTCAAGCTCGCCTGGGCGCTCGCCATACGCAAGTGCGGCGGCGAGAAAGTCACGCCCGCCTTCCGGGAAATGCTCCTCGACGCCACCGCTCTCGTCGCCCTCGGCATCATCGCCGATGTCGTTCCGCTCACCGACGAAAATCGCATCCTCGTTCGCTATGGACTGTCTCGCCTCGCCTCGAAACCCTCGGTCGGCCTCGCGGCCCTGTGCGAGTCCGCGAAGGTGGTCTTCGGGGCGGGGGTGAAGTCGGGGGATGTCGGCTTCCGCCTCGCGCCACGCCTCAACGCGGTGGGCCGGCTCGGCCAGGCCGTCGTCGCGGTGGAGTTGCTCACGACGAGTAGCCGTGAACGCGCGGTGGACCTCGCCAAGCACCTCGAAACGCTCAACGAGATGCGCCAGACGATGGAAAAGGACACCGTCATCCGCGCCCGACAGATGATCGACGCCGAGGGCTGGCAGGACGACCCCGCCCTCGTCCTTGCGAGTCCGAAGTGGCACGGCGGCGTCGTCGGCATCGTCGCGGGCCGGCTCACCGAGCAATTCGGTAGGCCGACGCTAATGATTACCATGCCGAAAGACGGGGCCGAGGGCGAACACGCCCGCCTCGCGGTCGGCTCGGGCCGATCGATCCGCGGCGTTGCTCTTCACGAGGCGCTAAAGGCGTGCGGCGACCTGCTCGTCGGCCACGGGGGCCACGCGGCGGCGGCGGGCTTCCGCCTCCTGCCCGAGATGGTGCCGCAGTTCCGCGAACGATTCTGCGCCCACGTCGCGGGTTGCTTCCCCGAGGGCGTGCCGCGCCGAGAACTCGTACTCGACGCCGAGGCACCCCTCAGCGCCATGACGACGGGATTACTCAAAGACCTCGACCGCCTGGAGCCATACGGCGAGGAGAATCGCAAGCCGATCTTCCTCGCGGGCGACTTACAAGTCGTGGGTGAGCCGAAGAAGGTCGGCAAGGACATGCGCCACCTGAGTTTTCGCGTCAAGCAGGGCGGGACGACGCTCAAGGCGATCGCCTGGAGCATGGCCGATCGCGATGGCGAACTGATGTCCGAAAGGGGGGCGTGCTGCCTGGCGTTCACGCCGAAGCGGAACGAGTGGCAGGGGCGAGTCAGCGTCGATCTCGAGATCGTCGATTTGCAGGCTGGCGCGGAAGCGCGGCTGGTCTAACCGCAAAGTAGCGCAATGACAGTCGATGTATTGATCGTGTTTTACCCCGAAGGGGTTACACACCAAAGCCCAGGGTCGCGAGCGCAGCGAGCGCACCCTGGGAGGCGAGGGAGCGTCTCGAGCGACTCCTTCCGGGTGGGACCATGCGAGGATACGCGGTTGTACGGCGCTCCCTCGCCCCCCAGGGTGCGCTCGCTGCGCTCACGA
>JANXSH010000419.1 GCA_025356615.1 Planctomycetia bacterium
CCGCTGCCGGAGGCGTTCGCGGTGCCGGGCCATGAAAGGTTCTCGCCGGAGGTTCTCCGCGAGTGCCTCGAGGGCGCGGGCTTCTCCGTGCGTCTGGTGCCTACGGGGGAGGAGCCGTTCCCGACAGGACTATTCTTCGCAAAGTCGATTCATCCGCAGATTTCGCAGATGACGCAGATTAAAAACCAATTCATTAATTAATCTGCGTAATCTGCGAAATCTGCGGATGAGTCTTCTTCAATCGATGCGCGGGAACAGCGGCTTCACCCCTTCGCGCAGGCCGAGATCGAGCGTCAGATCCTGCGCTCGCTCCGGCCAGGTTTTGGCGTCCTCGTAGGACACCTTCGCCCACGGCGTGGGGAAGTTGAACGCCGCGTAGATCACCTCCGCCGCCCTGGGAAGGAACGGCTTCAGCAAGATCGCCACGACGCGCAGCACTTCGGCGAGGTCGTACATCACGCGCTTGGCCGCCTCGGCGTCGGTCTTGAACAGCTTCCAGGGCTGCGTGTCCTCGACGTGCTTGTTCGTCGGATTGAGGATCTCCAGCCAGATCGTCTGGAGCGCCTGGTGATATCGGCACGCCTCGACGTGTCCCTGAATGCGCGTCACGATCCCCGGCAAGTCCGGCACGACGACGCCGGGCTTCACGCCTGCGGTGCCCGTCAGGACGCCGCCGAAGTTCTTGCCGACGATCTTGAGTTGTCGGCTCATCAGGTTGCCGAGGTTGTTCGCCAGGTCGGCGTTGTACTTCTCCGCGAAGCGCTCGAAGCTGAACTCGCCATCACTGGGGAACGGGCACTCGCGGAGGAAGTAGTAGCGAAACGCCTCAGCGCTGAACTTCGTGATGAGGTCCATCGGCTCGATGACGTTGCCGAGCGTCTTGCTGAACTTCTCGACCGCTCCGGTCTCCTCGTTCTTGCGATAGACGAACCCATGTCCGAAGACGTGCTTAGGTGGCGCGATACCAGCGGCGAAGCACATGGCGGGCCACAAGGCGCAGTGGAAGCGCGTGATGTCCTTGCCGATGACGTGCAGGTCGGCGGGCCACCATTGGGCGAATCTCGCGTCGTCGCTACCGTAGCCGATGGCGGTGATGTAGTTGAGAAGCGCATCGAACCAAACATAGATCGTGTACTTCTCGTCGAACGGAACGCGGATGCCCCAATCTTCGCCGGAGCGTGAGATGTTCACGTCGATTAGTTCAGTTTGGACGAGCGTGACGACCTCGTTCCGGCGTGTCTCCGGCTGGATGAAGTCGGGGTTGGCCTCGTAGAACGCCAGGAGTTGGTCGCGGAACTTCGACAGCGCGAAGAAGTAGCACGGCTCGTTGCGTCGGACGAGCGGCTTCTTGTGCGTCGGACAGAGGCCCGCGTTCTCCTCGTGGATCTTGTCGCTCTTGAACTCCTCGCAGTCGTCGCAGTACCAGCCCTGGTAGCTGCCGAGGTAGATGTGCCCGTTGTCGTGGACCTTCTGGATGAACGCCCGGCATCCCGCGTGGTGGCGCGGCTCGCTGGTCTGGATGAAGTCGTCGTTCGAGATGTCGAGCGCCTTCCAGACCTCCCGGAACTGCTGGGCCATGTCGTCGCAGTATTCCTGCGTGTCGCGGCCCAGCTCGGCGGCGCGGCGGGACACCTTGACGGTGTTCTCGTCGTTGCCCATCAGGAAGAAGACCTCATAACCCTGCATGCGGCGGTAGCGCGCCTGGACATCGGCACCGAGTTTCTCGAACGCAGTGCCGATGTGCGGGCGGCTGTTGGGGTAGTCGATGGCCGTCGTGACGTAGTAGCGTGCGGGGTCAGGCATGGGTCGGATCACCCTCCGGGAGACACAGAACCGTCAGGGGTTCTTCTTACGAGGACGCGACCCAGAGGGCACCGGTTCGGGGGAGGGAATGGGTCGGCGGGCGAGTAGAGCGTTGGTGCTACGGGCGTGGCAGAAGCGGGGAGCGAACGGAACACGAAGAAGAGCCTCAGACAGGCGTCTGAGGCTCATGCCTATTCGCTCATTCGGCGGACGGCTCATGCAGTGACAGGTTGCTTCCGTCGCCGCCAGCCGTATCCCGCCAAGCCTGCGATGCCGAAGCCCAGCATGGTGAGGGTGGCGGGTTCGGGGACGGCTTGGGATTGCGGTGGAAACTGAAGGCCGGAGTCGAACGTGACGTCCACTGGAGTTCCATCAGCGAGCGTGACAGTCTGTAGGCTCAGCGTGTCCAGAGCATCGGCAGTCGCGGTGGCACCATTTATTGAATACGATAATGCATACAAGACTACGGCCCAGTCATACCCACCTGTCACCGGGTCGTAGGGCGCATCGATTTGGAACGTCCCCGTGAAAGTTGAGCCATTAAAGCTCTGAGTTTTCCAAGCACCGCTGCTCGACAACCCTAACGGCCCCGGAGCAGACATGTAAGCGGGATTGCCCGCGACAGCCGAAGCGAACAGAGGAGGGGGGCTATCAAATTCAACACTGTTCTGAGCGGGAGAGTAACCGTTGCCTGGAAAGTCATCGGTTCTGGTTTTTACGCCCAGAAGTGCATAACTTTCATACTTGGCTCCTGATTGCGTAGCGAGAAGACTACCGACCATCTCAAAATTTAGTATAAGCTTGCTCGGGTGAATGTTTGAGCCTGTGAAAGCCACGTCACGCCACGCTGAGAGACCGATTGTGTTGGCCGAAGCATCGAGATTTGGTGGAGATGAGCTGCTCGCATAGGCTTTCAGCAATAATGGAGTGCTGGGTTTTGTCATGGCTCGTTCAGAACCATCTACCGAAGAGAGGTAAGGGCTCGTCCAACTCACCAAACCCGTGTCCAGAAAACCATTACCTTGGATAGACTTCGCGGGGCCTATGAAGGAAGGATCACCGCCAGCAACGCCTACATACGCAGCTGAAAAAAGGCCCGCCTTCGCCTGCTCTACTCCGCCGAGCATCAGAGCCAGAGCCACCAGAACCAGAGTTGCATTCTTCATCAGGCGATCTCCATTCGTCATGGGACGGTTCGTGGCAATGCAGCGAATCGGGATGACTCGTCGAGATTGCCAGTTTGGATGGAAGTACAGAGTTTGATGATAAAGACGGATTTGCGGGATGGCAAGGGAAAAATTACAAAATAGAATTGCTGGGGTGGTCCGCTGTTGGGGTAGTCGATGGCGGTCGTGATGTAGTAGCGTGCGGGGTCAGGCATGGGTCGGATCACCCTCCGTGAGAGACAGAACCGTCAGGGGTTCTTCTTACGAGGACGCGACCCAGGTGCAGGGGGTTCGGATGTGAGGGCGATGAAGTGCCCATGTTCCGTGTTGCGGACGAGGCGTGGAGGGGATAGGATCGGGTCATCGGACGAGACGGAACCTGGCAGGCCGATTCATCGCGATGTACGAGCAGGAGGGAAACGATGAGAATCGACAAGGAGCCGGTGCCCCTGCCCGGCACGATCTACGACCCGCTCTACCCCTGCTGGGACGGCAAGCCGATGGGCGAGACCGACTTGCATGCCGCCGCCATCACGGCCCTGAGTCAGGCGCTGTCGGACTTCTACGCCGCCGCCGGGCGGACCGATGCCTACGTCGCGACCAACATCGTCCTCTACTACGAGCAGGGCGTTCGAGACGCGAGGCGCGACCCGGATGTCCTCGTCGCGCTGGGCAGCGGAACCCACCCGAGGCAGTCGTATCGCGTTTGGGAGGAGGGCCGATTGCCCGATGTCGTCTTCGAGATCGCGTCCCCATCGACGCACGCGGAGGACACGGGCGACAAGTTCCAGGTGTATCAGAGGCTCGGCATCCGCGAATACTTCCTGTTCGACCCGCAGGGCGAGTTCTATACCCCGCCGCTGCTGGGCTTTCGTCTGGTGCGAGGCCGGTATGTGCGCATCAGGCCGATCCAAGGTGCGGCCCTACCGAGTCGCCGGCTCGGCGTCTGGCTCGTGGCGCAGGGCAGCGAGTTGCGTGTGATCGACCCGGTGACGGGGGTGATGGTCCAGACCCGCCTCGAGCGCATCGAGCGGGTGGAGGACGAACGCGATCGGGCACAGGAAGCACTCGAACAGGCACAGCGCGAGCAGCGTGAGGAGCGGCAGCGGCGTCTTCGCTCGGAGCGAGCGACCCGACAGGCTGAAGCAGACGCGCAACAGGCGCGTGACCGTGTCCGCGAAGTCGAAGCGGAGTTGCGCCGATTGCGTGGGCTGCCGCCGGGAGAGGGATCCTGACACGCACCGGAGAGTGTCTCTCTTCGAATTGCGAACGGGAAGAGGGGACGCAAAAGAGCTGCGCAGGTGGCAGGGCCACCAAGAAGAAGACCTCATAACCCTGCATCCGGCGATAACGCGCCTGCATGTCCGCGCCGAGTTTCTCGAACGCGGTGCCGATGTGCGGCCTGCTGTTGGGGTAGTCGATGGCCGTCGTGACGTAGTAGCGTGCGGGGTCAGGCATGGGTCGGATCACCCTCCGTGAGAGACAGAACCGTCAGGGGTTCGGGGGAGGAAATGGCTCGCCTCGCCGTTGCCGTGGAATTAGTTCTCGTCGTCCGATTCCAAGAGGACGCGCTCGCCGAAGCGATCGCGGAGTTCGGTTCGGGTCGCCTCGTCGAGCGGATTGTCGCGCAGGTCGAGCAAGGTGATGTTCGCGAGCGTCGTCGAGGTGGCAAGGGCTATGCCGCTACGATTGCGGATGCCACAAGAGGCGAGTCGCAACTCCCGCAGACAGGCGTGATGGGGAGATTTCGCCAGGGCGATGACGCCCTTGTCTTCGATGGGATTGCGGCTCAGGTCGAGGCACTCCAGGCGCGGCAGATCGGGGGACTCCGCCAGCGCCTTGACGCCGTCGGCGGAGATGCCGTTGCTGTCCACGAGGAGGGTACGCAAGGCTGGCAAACGGGGACTCTCGAGCAAGTCAAGAAAGCCTTCGCTTCCCAGGCGAGTATACCCCAGATCCAGGGCGACCAAACGGGAGAGGTGGGCCGACTGGGAGAAGCCGCTGGCCCCCTGCTCCCTTACCTCGCAGTCGCGGAGGTCGAGCGAGGTCACGGTCGAAAGGATGCGACGTGTGACCAGAATCGCTACCGCTGCGGACGACAAGTCCAGCCCGCGCAAGCCGATGACCCATTTCCAGCCGGGAGCCGTGGCGAGGCGTTTGACCGGACCACTCAGGGCGAATCGAGATGAGACCCCCGCAACGATCATCCCCCTTTCGAAGTCCCAGCTATCCAGATACTCCGCCAGGCCGCCGAGCCACACGATCTCATGCCCCTCGCGCAACTCCTCC
Organism: Planctomycetia bacterium; assembly: GCA_025356615.1. GTDB lineage: Bacteria > Planctomycetota > Planctomycetia > Gemmatales > Gemmataceae > JANXSH01. The sequence goes on from JANXSH010000419.1 coordinate 5,259, forward strand.
GCGCGATGCTGCAGCGCGGCCCGTTCGGGGTCGCGCGGCGGGAGGGAGGCGGCGCGGCAACGGGCGTGGATGAACTCGCCGCGCGACCGCGCGTCGGGGTCGTCCTGCTCCATGAGCCAATCCGCCAGCGCCAGACGGGGCAGGTCGTCGGCGGGGTTGGTGCGGATGTCTTCGAGGATGGCGTCGAATTCGGTCATGGTGGCCCGCGCAGGCTCCTCCCTCGAATTGGTGGGTTTCGGCAACGAAGCACCTCGATGATAGAAGCATATCACCCTGGCAAGGGCATGAGGACTTCCTTCGCCGAGGTAATAGTTTGTGACGATTGTCCTACTTTCGCCGGTCGCGCGTGGAAGTGTGTGCTAGGATTGTCCGACGGGATCGTAATCCCATGCCTCCGGTCGCCCCGTCGCACCGGCAGGGTCTCCGGGTCCGACGACCCGGATGCGCCTCACCCGGCTGTCGATCTCGAACCCGCCGCCCTCATTCCCGATGAGGCGGTCCCCCGAAGTTTGGAGTAGGCCGTGCGAAAGCTCTTGGTAGCCAGCCAGAAAGGCGGCGTGGGCAAGACGACCAGCTCCATGAACCTGGCGGCCGCGACCGCGATGGCCGGGTCTCGCGTCCTCCTGCTCGACGCCGACCCGCTCTCCAGCATCAGCTCCTCGCTGAACCTGGCGGAGCACCCGGAGCGAAAGTCGCTTCGGCAATCGGGTATCGAGTTGCCGGGCGTGCTGGTTAGCAACGTCATCCCCGGCCTGGATGTCCTCAGCCCCTACGAAGACGGCGGCTGCTCGGACGACGACCTCGACCGAATCTTCGCCCTGCTCGCCATGCCCGGAGTCCAGCAGTCCTACGGCTGCCTGGTCGTCGATACCCCTCCCTTCATGGGGGCCAATCCGGGGCAACTCCTGGGCACCTGCGACGAGTTCGTGATCGTGATGCGTGCCGAGCCGATGGCCTACCGGACCCTCCCCGCCTTCCTCGAACTGGTCCAGCGCCAGAAGACTCCCGCAGGGAACCAGGCCATCAAGATGCGTGGCATCCTGTTGACGCTCCCCGAAGGGGAGCAATCCGGCGGGCGCTGGGAGCGCGAACTGCGCGGGCGACTCGGCTCGCGAATCCTGCCCGATGTCGTGCCCCATGACGATGTCGTCAACCAGACGCGCCTGTTCGGCCAGATCGTCGGCCACGAGCATCGTCAGTCGCCGGTCGCACAGGCCTACCACTCCCTCGCGGAGAGTCTGGGGCTTGCGACCGACGCACGAGACTCGATGGCCCGGTCGAACGCCATCGCGGCGTTCCTGGCCGCCTGGGCATCCATCAAGCCAACCCCCAAGCCGACCCCGCCGGCTCGATCTCCCGCGGCTGCCCCGACATTTAGCGCCGTAGCAAGGGTCGAGCCGACTTCGCCTCCGAAGACGCCAGCCGTGCCCCCCGACGTGGGCGAGGTGGATCTTGCCGAAGACATGGCCCCGGATCTCGACGTGATCGAGGCACACATCCTAGACCTGTCCGCGCGGGATGATTCGCCGCCGCCCGTCGCCCCTTCCGCGACGCTCACGAATCACTCCTCGCGCCCCGCCCGGCCGTCCCGGCCCGCCAAGCTCACGAGCAGCCCTCGGCCCGTGGTGCCCGCCGAACCCGCCCCCGCCCCGGTGCCCGTGAGAGCCACCGCACCCCCGGCACCCACTCCGAGGGGCTTCCCCGTCAGTGTCGGCCTCGTGTGGGTCGGCGTGGCGATGGCGATCGGCATCGGCCTGCGATTCGTCGAACTGCCCGACTTCATGATCCCGTTCGTCGTCGGGATCGCGGTCGCCGCAGTCGTCATCCTGGGCATGGTGTACCTGATGCCCAGGGAAGAGGAGGAGTTGGAGCGAGCGCCGGCCCGCGTGCCGGAGCCGCGCCCTGTACCGACCAGATCCACGAGTCGGCTGAGTGGCTACACGCGCCGCACCGCATCGAAGGCCGGTCGAGGCAACGACAACTGAGATAGGAGTAACGCAGATGGCGAGCGGCCCCTGTCAAGGGGCTGGTTCCGAATCAGCGAAGACAGCC
>JANXSH010000431.1 GCA_025356615.1 Planctomycetia bacterium
AGTTGGTGCCAGACGCGATGGACCTCGAGCCACTCCTCGGTCATGACCTTGTTCTTGGTGATCGCGTCCCGGACGCGATCGACGAGGATCTCCGCCCCGCCCCCCGGCAGGCTGCCCAGTCCCGCCGCCCGGAGGCGCTCGAGGACCGTGCGGAGGGGCAGCTTGTTGAGCTTGTGGAAGTGCCAGATTTCACTGGCGCTGAAGGCGTGCAGGTTGACGCTCGGATATCGTTGTCGCAGGTCGCGGAGGAGGTCTTCGTACCACTCGAGCTTGAGCGACGGGTGGTTGCCGCCCTGCATCAGCACTTGGTCGCCGCCGAGGGCGATGGTCTCCTCGATCTTCTGGTAGAGCGTCTCGCGCGACAGGACGTAGGCGTCGGCATCGCCCGCCTTGCGGTAGAAGGCGCAGAAGTCACACACCGCCGCACAGACGTTGGTGTAATTAATGTTGCGGTCGATATTGAAAGTGCGATACGGCTCCGGGTGCAAGCGGAGCGCTACCGCGTTGGCGGCCCGACCCAGCGCGTTGAGATCGTGGCTGTCGAACAGGGCGACGGCCTCCTCGAAAGAGATTCGTTCGCCGGAAGTCGCTTTGTCGAGGATATGCTTTGTGGTCATTAGTGTCGTCCGTTTCTACGTCTAGCCGCGAAGCGGGGCGCGAGGGACGCGCCCCGCGTCGCGGCTAGACGGTCAGCGCCTCAACAGGGTCTTCCAGGTATCGCAGCGGCACGCCACGCGGCGCGAGGCCCAACTCACAGGCGAGGGCGTAGTAGTGTTGTAGTCCGGCCTTCTCGCGCGGGCCAAGGTCGAAGTGCAATATCGTGCTGAGGTAGCGCCGACAGAACCCGGCGTCGAGGCCGAGTTTCGGAGCCTCGTCGAAGGCGATCCGGCCCGCCCGCGCCAAACCCCGACGCTTCGCCTCGCCGAGCGCCCAGGCGACGTTGCCCAACTCGGCCCCCGGACGCACGGCCCAAACGGCATAGACGAACGGCAGCCCTGTCCACTCGAACCACTCCTGCCCCAGGTCGAAGGCATAGGAGAAGCCCGGCAAGCACGCCTGCATCGCACGATCGCCGATGAGCAAGACGGCGTCGGCGTCGCTCTCCTCGGCGTTCCGGTCGAGTGGCAGCGAAACGAGTTCCGGCGTCACGCCGTGACGCTTCCGCAGCAGGATTTGTGTGAGAGCCGCACTCGTTCGGGAGCCGACATCCAGCGCGACGCGCTTGATCTGGTTCCACGGCACTCGGCTGAAGAGTGTCACGCTCAACACCGGCCCACGGGTCGCGATCGAGATGCCGGGGACGATGGAGTAGTCGCCGGCGCGGAAGTATTCGATGACGGGGATGAGCGCCACGTCAAGTTCGCCCGCCGCCAGGCGATCGGCCAGGCGACTGGGTAGGTCGAGGATCAGGTCGGCGTCGGGGGCGAGGTGCTCCAGGTCGCAGATGAGCGGTTTCGTGTTGAGATAATTGACCGCCCCGATGGCGCATCGCCGGTAGGGGTCTTCTTCGCGGAGGCTGGCGGTCATGGCCGGTTCTCCCTCGTCGGTTGCTCTCGCCTGATCCTTGATCCGATCGATTATACCCGGAGTCGAGGTGGCAGGCGAGATCGGGTCTTGCGAGAGGATAACCGTGGATCGTGGCGGGAGATAACCGAGCCGTTCACGCGCTAGGCTCGAATCGACCCCAACGGGGTCGCATGTCGAGAGCTTTAGAGCAACACCCTGGGGCTGCGATTCCGTTGGAGTCAACACAGTCGGCAGAGCGCCGTTTCAGCGATCACCGGGAATGGCTGGCTTTTCCCCGAGTCTTCGCAGCGCCCGCGCGTTGCGGAGACTCATCAGGAAGGCCGCCGAGGCCAGCACGAAGCTCATCCCCACGAGCAAGTCGCTCCAGCGCGTGCCGCCCCTCTCCTCATGCAAATGTGCGGGAGGTCCGGCTTCCTCCGGCTCGTCCGCCCCGAGCTGCTTCGCCGTCACTCGCACCACGGCGCGATGCCCGCCCGGCGCGTTGACCTCGACGCGCAGGAGCTCCGCCTTCTCGTAGTGGAAGCGAAACGCCCCCCCGGAGTCGAGTGGCCCCTCGGCCACGATACTGCCGTCGGATCGCGTCACGCGGACGGTCGCACTCGTCGGCGCATCGCCGGTCTCGTACCAACTCTCGATCGTCACCTCTTGCTTCGGGATATCGACGCGCGCCTGGGATTCCATGCGATGCGCCCACGCCGGACCCGGCCAGAGGAGGACGACGACCAGCGAAGCGGTCCCGAGTTTGGCCCGGCTCGGGATTCCTCCGCTCAACAAGTCCGGCTGCACCCGTGTGAGGAAGCCGACCGTCAGCCCCACGATGCCCGCCTCGAGCAGCGCGAGGGGCAGGTGGACGAGGAGCATCACGTTGACGAACGTGCCCCACGCCTCGCCGTTCATCACCAGGACGCCGCCCGCCAGCAACAGGGCACCCAGGACGCCGACCATCCCGACGAGCGCCCCGATCGCGAACTCCGCCGAGGCCCGCCGCCGCCAGGCGACGACGACGCACCCGACGACGAACACGACGAGCAGCCCGATCGAGAGAGGATGGCGAGCGAGCGCCCGCGTCTCGTCGAACCGCTCCAGCGAGACGACCAACCCCGCCTCACCCGAGAGGCGAACGAGGCCACGCCACGGGTTGGCGACCAGCGCCACGACGCCGAGGAGCAGGCACAGGCCCCAGGCGCACGCCCCCAGCGCGATTACGACCAGCCGCCGCCAGGTGGCCCCCAAAACCCACCCCCGCAGGAGGCGGAACAGCCCCCAGCCGGCGAGTGCGGGGATCGCCTGGACGCAGGCGTTGACGCCGATCGTCGTCAACCCGCCGTGCGCGACGAGCAACGCCTGGAGCGTCACGCCGATGAGGATCGCGAGCGGTGCCCGCCGCCCGAGGATGACGCCGACGAGGCCGTTGAGCAGCAGGTGGACGCTGGTCATGCCGAGCTTGACGTGGATCGACGACGCCACGAAGAACGCCGCCGTCAGCAGGGCGATCCGTGGGATCTCCTCCTCGCGGACGCGCCGGGCCGCGATCGCCGCGAGCAAGGCCGCGACGAGCCAGCCGGCGACGAGCCACGGCATACTCAGCACGCCGTCGGCGATGTGGACCGCCCAAAGGTGGGAAGGCATCATGGGGGCGTTTACTCCGTGGGCTTGGTCGGGGCGCTCTTATCGACGTAGACCCAAAGGGTCGCGCGGCGCGTGACTTCGACCCCTTTGCCATCGATATTGGCCTTCGCGGCAGCGCGACGAGTCGCCGTCAGGCACCACCAGCCCGCCTCGGGCAGGTTCGTCGTTACCACGCCGTAGAAATCGGTCTTCATCGTGCGGGTGATGAACTCGTCGGCGGGAAGCTCCTTCGGAGGCGTCGGATTGTATCGCTCGACTTCGACCAGAATGTTCGAGACGGGCCACGGCTCGCGGCCCTCCTTCCCTTCTCGTTCGCCTTTGGCTCTCCTCTCGTGCGTCACGGCGTACTTGGCCTGAAACACGGCGTTGGGCAGTAGCCCGTAGGGCCGGGTCATCGGCATACCCCAGAAGCCCTCCGAACTCTCGCGATCCCAGCCCTTCTGCGCCTGGACGTGGACGACGACTCGGACCGAATCCTGGATCGTTTCCTTGGTGTCCGGGAGAGCCGTCGGCGCGGAGGTCATCTCGATCACATAGTCGCCACGCTGGTCCGGCGTGAACTTCAGGCGGTAGCCGTCCACTTTGCCCTTGATGCCCTTCAGCGACACCTTTTCGAGATTCTTCGTGACATCCGTCCTCTTGCCGCCGGGGCCGATGAGGATCATCTCCTGCGGTGCGAACATGGTCGATAGCTCGCTCTCGAAGGGGTGGCCGAACTGACAGATCACGGATACTTCCTCGCCCTTCTTCGCCGACGGCTTGTCGGGGAGCAGCATGTGGTAGTGGGCCTGGCTCGTTGACACGAGGAGTAGCAAGGTCAGGGTCGAGAGTTGGCGCATAGGAGCCTCGGTAGGGGACGATCTCGGATATCTTACGAACGGCGAACGCTCTCGGCATTGGATGGGGCGCAGACCTCATGCCCTCCCATCGTGCGACCGTTTGAACGGCTGTCCAAAAATGACTTCAGCGGTTCTGAGCAAGACCATGTGGGTAGATCGTGAAATTCAACAATGGCCGTATCCGGTGCCGCTCCAGCCGCTCGACCCACCCTACGGGGTTTCCTCCTGATCTAGACCTCGCGGTCCTCGTTCGCTATAGCGAGACGCCATCCGCGATGGGGAGTCGCCGCCCGTTCGCCCGATGGATCATGGAGGATCGGATATGAACGCACGTTGTGGCTGGATACCCTTGGGGGCGCTCTTCCTGTTTCTGGCTGCCATGCCGGGGCGAGGCCAGGATACCCCGCCGCTTCCGCCGACGCCGGAGGGCGTCGAGGTTCAGGCCCGCGGCCCCGTACACGAGGCGTTCGCCGGCCCGACGAGTGAGGCGGTCGCCACGCCCGCCGTCCCCAAGAAGCCGCCCGCCGCGATCGACGAAATCCCGCCCGCCGAAAAGCCCGCCGGCGACATGATATGGATCAGCGGCTACTGGGGTTACGACGACGACCGTAAGGCCTTCCTCTGGGTCAGCGGCACCTGGCGCGCCGCCCCGCCCGGCAAGCAGTGGGTGGCCGGGTACTGGCGCGAGCAGGGGACCGAATGGCAGTGGGTGCCGGGCTTCTGGGCGACCGCGAGCAAGCAAGACGACAAGCAGGAGGTGACCTACCTCCCCGTTCCGCCCGCCGCCCCGCAAATGGCGATCCCGGTCAAGCCGCCGAGCGAAGACGTGTTCTACGTCCCCGGAACCTGGATCTGGAACGGCTCGACCTACGCCTGGCGCAACCCCCACTGGGCGCGCATCCAGCCGGGCTACGTCTGGGTGCCGGACCACTACCGTTGGACGCCGTCGGGCTACATCCACATCGTGGGTTACTGGGATCTCCCCATCAAGAGCCGAGGCATCCTCTACGCCCCGGTCGTCATCAGTCCGAGCGTCGTGACGGTCGGCTTCACCTACACGCCCGCCTACGCCGTTCGGGACACCATCGTCGTCGATGCGATGTTCATCCGTCCGACGACGTGTCATTACTATTTTGGCGACTATTACGGCCCGTCGTACCGAACACTCGGTTACGAGAGCTGCGTCGTCTACAGCTCGCGGAACTACGACAGCATCATCGTCTACGAGCGCTACGAGCGACGGCGTGACCCGACCTGGATCACCTTCCAAGTCAACATCTATAACGACCGCTGTGCGGGCCGAGCGGTCTGCCCACCCCGGACTCTCATCCAACAGCAGCAGATCAACAACACGACGATCGTCAACAACACGACGGTCAACAACACGACGGTCAACAACATCAACATGATCGCGCCCCCGGCGCAGGTGGCCGCCGCCAAGAGTACGACGATGGTGAAGCTCGACGACGCGACTCGACAGCAGGCGCGTGTGCAAGCCGCTACCGTGCAACAGGTTGCGCAACAACGAGTGGCCAACGAGATGCCGCTCGCCCCTGGGGCACCCCGCCAGGCGCGGGTCGCCTCGCTCAGTGTCCCGAAAGCCCAGGCGGTCAAGCCGGGCATGGTCGCCGCTCGGCCCACGGCGATCGCCGCAGCCACGGCGAAGCCCACTACCACAACGCCTGCCATGAGACCGGCTGTCGCCTCGACGCCGGCCCGGACGGTGTCCAATCCGCCAGCCCGGACGGTTTCCAACCCGCCAGCCCGGACGGTTTCCAACCCGACGCCCCCTCGCTCGCCTGGCATCCAGCCGGTGGCCGCTCGGGTCCCGGTCCAGACGCCAGTCCCACCGGGAACTCGCCCAGGCATGACGCCCACTCCGCCGAATGGAAGGCCGAATCCCCTGATACCACAGAAGAGACCGCTGCCGAAACGACCGCCGGACAAGAAGGACTAGCCTGGGACCGTCCCGACGCGATGCGCGGGGCCAACGCGCTCCGCTTCGCGTCGCGGCTCAACAAGCAGTGTACCTTCGATCACAATGCCGGGCCGCC
>JANXSH010000435.1 GCA_025356615.1 Planctomycetia bacterium
CTCTCTCTCCTCACGAGCCGACCTGGTCGGTGGTCTCTTCTCGCGCTCGCGTTTTTGATCCCCTTCGCCGCTGGTTGCGGTACAGGCAAGGGAAAAGCCGTCGTCACAGGCACTGTCACCTACAACGGCAAGCTCCTCAAAATAGGTACGGTCTCCTTCCAGACGGCCGACAACCGAGTGGGTTCCGCCCAGATCAACAGCAGTGGCCAATACACGGTGAACGACGCCCCGATCGGTGATGCCAAGATCTGCGTCACCATGCCGACGGCTCCCCACATGTCGTCCAAGGCACCTCCGGGCGTGGGCACGAATCCCCCGCCCGACATGATGCCGAAAGACATGGCACCCGCAGGCGATCCGCGCGATATCGTCCCCCTTCCTGAGAAATACGCAACAATCGAGAAAACCGACCTGAAGTACACGGTTCCACCTGGCGAGAGTACCCACAATATTACCCTAACTCCTTGACGAGGGTCTCACCTGTCGCAACGACCCGGCAGCGTTAGAGACGGATGAAACGAGCCGGAAGCGTGAGTGACGGATAGGTGAAACGGTCCGTCGATCTCACTTCCAACTCGTCGTTTCTTCCCGACGTATTCAGGTAGTGGCCAATGGGTGATCGTCTTCGCAGCGTAGTTACGTTTCCGAGGCGCTACCCCACATCGACCCTGGTGGCGGCTCTGCTCGCCGGGGTCTTCGGGTTCTGGCTGTGGCGGGATCTACGTTCCCGCTGGGTTCTCGCGGAACGCACCCGAGCAGAAGAAGCTCTGGTGTTGCAGGACTTCGACGCCGCTCGCCGACACCTCGACCGCTGTTTGTATTACCGCCCGGACGACCCTCGGCTATCGCTCCTGGCAGCCCAGGCGGCCCGGCGAGCGGAGGATTACTCCGAGGCGGAAGAACACCTGCGGCGGTATCAAGATCTGATCGGCGAAGCGACCGAGGAAGGCACACTCGAGCTGGCGATGCTCCTGGCCCAACGGGGGGATTTGCCCCAATCCGAGGATCACCTGCTCTCCTGCCTGGCGGCGCGCCACCCTTCGACGGACCTGATCCTCGAGGCTCTCGCGCTGAGCTACATCACTTCGTACCGTCTCGATGAGTCGATGAAGATGCTCGACCGGTTACTCGAGCGGCAGCCCGACAACGTTACCGCCCTCCTGTCGCGCGGCATCCTCTACGATACCGCCACTCATCGGGACAAGGCTCTGGAGGACTACCGGCACGCGGTCGAGGCCCGACCGGACAACCCGCGTGCCCTGCTTCGCCTGGCGGTGGCTCTGCAAGGATTGCAAAAGCTCACGGAGGCGATCCCCTACTACGAGCGCTTGCTGGAACGCGACCCGACGCACGCCGAAGCTCTGCTGGGGTTGGCCGGCTGCCGTCGCGACACGGGGGACGTGGCCGCCGCCGCCACCCTTCTCGACGAGTTAGAGGTCGCTCATCCCGACTTCGAGGCGGGCATCCTCTCGCGTGGCCGACTGGCGCTCCTGCGCGGCCGACTCGACGAGGCGGAACGCCTGCTCCGTCGTGCGGTGGAACTCCGTCCGTCCGACTACCACGCCCATCACCACCTCTCGCTGTGCCTCCAGGCGCAGGGCAATGAGAGCGCAGCGCGGACCCATCGCGGGCGCGCCGACCAGATCGACCGGGATCGCAAGGAGTTGTTCGAACTCTACCCGAAGGCCATGCGCTCCCCCCAGGATCCGGCCCCCCGGCTCGAGTTGGGCCGTATCTGCCTGCGAAACGGGCAGGACCGGGAGGCGCTGCGCTGGCTCCTGGGGGCGCTCGAGATCGCCCCTGGACACAGACCCACTCACCAAATCCTGGCCGACTTCTACCACGAACGTGGCAACGCCGAGCGAGCCGAGTACCACCGGCACCGCGCACGATAGGCGGCGTACCACAGGGGGATACATCGACAGGGGAGAGTAACGAGGTGGGCTGATCGGAAGTTGGCTTTGACATAGAAAAACGAAGCGGCGATTCTCGCCGCAGTCCACATGCCGCTATGGAGTG
>JANXSH010000446.1 GCA_025356615.1 Planctomycetia bacterium
CAGGCTTCATCAAATGACAACTCATCTTTGATGGGGAGATTCAATTTCCTGGTTCTCCGTCCTGGTTCCGGCCCTCGAAGTCGAGTTGCTTCCGCCACGAGTCCCAACGGACAACCAAGTGCATCCAAGGCCGTGCGAAGCAGGCGTCTTGCCATCTGGGGTCAACGCATTTCCGACGGGACAGAGTCCCTACCGTCTGAACCCCATCCCCTCGAAAATCTCCCGCACCGCCTCGCCGGGAGAGGGGAGCGTCACTATCTCCTAATCTCTACTCTGTGGTTCGTTTGCATTTCTCAGGAGTGACCTGCCATGCGGATGCTGTTCGTGTGTCTCATCGTCGCCGGGGCGGCCGTGGCTGCCGACGGCGATCCCAAGAAGCCGGCCGACCGTCGGTTGACGACGGTACGGACGCTCAACGACAAGGACTTCGTCCTGCGTCCGCCGTCCACGCTCGCGGCCTGGAAGGTCCGGCGGGAGGCGGTGCGGGAGCAGGTGCTGGTCGCCAACGGCCTCTGGCCGATGCCGGCGACCACTCCGATCAAGGCGACGACCCACGGGCGGATCGACCGCGAAGGATACGCCGTCGAGAAGGTGTTCTTCGCGAGCATGCCCGGCCACTACGTCACCGGCAACCTCTACACGCCGCGCGACAAGGACGGCAAACGGCCCGAAGGGAAACTGCCCGGCGTCCTCTGCCCGCACGGGCACTGGCGCGACGGGCGATTGCACGATCCGGGGGAGGCTGCGGCCAGGGACCAGGTCGCCAACAAGGCCGAGAAGACGATCGAGGGCGCGCGCTACTTCCTCCAGGCACGGTGCGCCCAGCTCGCCCGCATGGGCTGCGTCGTGTTCTTCTACGACATGGTCGGCTACGCCGACAGCAAGGCCATCCCCCACGAAGCGTTCGCGGGAGTGGACGCCGAGCTGCGGCTCCAGAACCTCATGGGGTTGCAGACGCTCAACACCGTGCGGGCGCTCGATTTCCTCGTCGGGCTGCCCGGCGTGGACCCCAAGCGCATCGGCGTGACCGGGGCGTCCGGCGGGGGGACGCAGACGTTCATCCTCGGCGCGATCGACGACCGGCCCGCAGTCGCTTTCCCGGCGGTCATGGTGTCCACGCAGATGCAGGGCGGCTGCGTCTGCGAGAACTGCTCGTACCTCCGCGTCGGCACCGGCAACGTCGAACTCGCCGCCCTGTTCGCCCCCAAGCCGATGGCCATGAGCGGCGCGAACGACTGGACGATCGACATCGAGCGGCGCGGCCTGCCGGAGTTGAAGAAGCTCTACAAACTCTATGACGCGGAAGAGAAGGTCGCGGCGAAGTGTTGGCCGATGTTCGACCATAATTACAACCAGCACGCCCGCGAGATGATGTACGAGTGGTTCAACAAGCACCTCGATTTGAAGCAGCCGACGCCGATCGCCGAGAAGCCGTTCGTCCCCGTGCCGCCCGCGATGTTGAGCGTGTTCGACGACGACCACCCGGTGCCCGCCGACAGCGCACCCGTGGGGCGCATTCGGAAGACAATGACGGTGGCCTCGGACAAACAGATCGCCGCACTGATGCCGAAGGACGCGAAGGGTCTCGCGGAGTACCGCCGCGTCTTCGGCACGGCCCTGCGCGTGATGACCGCAACGGGCCTCCCCTCGGACAAGCAAGTCGAGAGCAAGGCGGGGGAGCCGCTCGACATCCTCGACGTGACGGCGAAGGCGGGCACGATTGGCCGGCGCGGCCAGGGGGACCAGGTGCCTTACACCTGGTTGCAGGGCAAGAAGTTCGGCGGCACGGTCGTCGTATGGGTCGATCCCGCCGGAAAATCGAGCCTCCTCTCGGGCGCGAAGCTCGCCGCCGATGCGAAAGCGATCCTCGACGGCGGGGCGGCGGTCCTGTCCATCGACGCGCTGGGCACCGGCGAACTCGCCTTTCCGAAGGCACCCGGAGTCAACGAGAAATTCGCGGGCTACACCTTCGGGTACAACCGCCCGTTGCTCGCGCAGCGCGTCCACGACATCCTCACGGCGATCGCCTTCGCCCAGAAGCAAGAGGGCGTTACGACGGTCCATCTGCTCGGACGAGGCAAGGCCGGGCCGTGGGCGATCCTCGCCCGCGCGATGAGCGGCAAGGCGGTCATGCGGCTCGCCGCCGATGTCGATCGATTCCGCTTCGACGGCATCAAAACGACGAGCGACGAGATGATGCTCCCCGGAGCCGTCAAGTACGCCGGCCTCGGGGCGCTCGCGGGTCTCGCCGCGCCGGGGGAGGCGTATTTGCACAACCACCGCGGCTCGGGCATCGGCGAATGGACCAAGGCCGTCTACGCCGCCGCCGGGGCGAAGGAGAAGCTCGTTTCCACGGGCGATGTCGTCGAGGAGAAGAAGCTCATCGAGTGGCTGTTGCGGCCGTGAATCGACAAGGTGACAGGGTGACGCGGTGACCGAGCGCATCAACGCCGTGTCCCCGTGTCGCCGTGTTCCCTTTTACCGTGTCTCTCGAGCGTGGCCCTCATAATGCTCTCGGAATCCGTCCCGACGCGCTGTACACTCCCCCGCCTGTAAAAGTGTACACCGTCGAGGAGGTCCGAGTCATGTTCGATCCGGTCGCCACACTGGCCCACGAGCGCGAGTTAGAGCCGGGTTTCCTCCGGGAACTCGGGGTGACATCCGACGGGGCGTCGGTCCTGATCCCGTACCTGGACTACGCCGGGAAACAACTGTTCGTCCGGCGGCGGAACCCGCCGGGCGTGGCGCCCCGCTTCGCGCAGCCGGCGGGGAAGAGGCTGGTGCCCTACGGCCTGTGGCGGTTGGACCGGCCGAGGGAGGAGATGGACCGGCTGTACCTGACCGAGGGCGAGACCGACGCCTGGGCGATGTGGGCGGCGGGGTATTGCGCGCTGGGCCTGCCGGGGGCGCAGTCGGTGCAGTGTCTGGAGGCGCGGTGCTTCCTGCGTGCGGAGTGGATCGGGATCTGCCGGGACAACGACCCTGCGGGGGCGGCGTTCGCGGCGGGCGTCCGCGACCGGCTGGTGCAACTGGGGTTCCTCGGCACGCTAGTGGCGATCCCGATGCCGGACGGGGTGAAGGACGTGTGCGCGCTGCGGATGCGCGACCCGGAGAACTTCCGGGGGGCGATGCTCCGCCAGGAGATGCGCGCGGTCGAACTGCTGCCGACGCGGCGGACGGAGGAGGTGCGGTGCGAGGAGACGGGCGGTTGGCCGGCGTTGATCCCCCTGGGCCGCCTGCCGGACGTGCCGGCGTTCCCGATCCGCGTGCTGCCGCTGCGCCTCCAGACGTTCGTCGATGAGGTGTCGCGGTCGCTGTCGTGCCCGGAGGACTATGCCGGGGTGTCGCTGTTGGTCGTCGCGTCGGGGGCGATCGGGGCGAGCCGGGCCGTCGGGGTGACGGCGAGTCATGTG
>JANXSH010000447.1 GCA_025356615.1 Planctomycetia bacterium
ACGCCTGGCGTGCGCTCTTCAAGCGCGACGATAGCCCGATCCACTTCAGCGCGCTGTCCGGCGTCGTCGAGGACTACGTCACCGTCGAATACCTCCGCGACACGGCGATCCAGGCGGGGTTCGAGACCGCGTATCTCGACGTGGAGGAGGTCGGCTGGAACCAGCAGCTCCGCCGCTTCGTCGATCCGCGCGATCGGCCCATCCGCCGGCTCTTCAAGCTCTACCCCTGGGAGTGGGTAATGCGCGACGACTTCGGGCGCTTCGTCCCCGGCACCCCGATGCGCTGGCTCGAGCCTGCGTGGAAGGCGATCCTGTCGTGCAAGTCGATCCTCCCGCTCTTGCACGAACGCTTCCCCGAGTGTCCCTACCTACTGCCCGCGTCGTTCGAGCCGATTTCGGGGGACTACGTCCGCAAGCCCGTCCACGCCCGCGAAGGGGCGAACATCCAGGTCGTCGTCTCGGCAAGGTCGTCCACGAGACCGACGGCCCCTATTCGGACGGCCCGTTCGTCTACCAGCGGTTCGCGCCGCCGAAGCCCTTCGACGGCCGCTACCCGGTCCTCGGCGCGTGGGTCGTCAACGACCTGGCCTGCGGCCTGGGGATCCGCGAGGACGGCGAGGTCATCACACGCAATACGAGCCGATTCGTCCCCCATCGCATGATTCAGTGAGGCACCTCATGGCCGTGCAACGCTACGAGACGACAGAACTGGACGAGGCCACCCTCGACTACCTCCACCGCGTCGTACAGAACGAGGGGCAGGGCATGCCCGGCCTCTACTACGACGCCGAGGATGCCAAGGTGAGCGGGCCGGGTTGGCCCGTCTGGGGCTTCGTCGCCGGGCCGATCCTCCTCTTGCTGACGTTCCTCGTCACTTGGGACTCGACGCGCAGCCCGGTGCCCGTGGCCTTGCTCATGACGGGAGGGTACTTCCTGGGCGGCTGGCTGGTCGTCGCCGCGATACGCTGCTCGATGGCCCGGAATCACGAGAGTTACCTCGGCTATTTCGAGTACATCGACCCGCTCTACCTGTGGCACGGACGCGGGACCGCCGTCGAGGTCGAGCCGCTCAGCATGGTGACGGGGACCGAGCCGATGGGGTCTCGCGTGCGCATCGAGAAGACCGATGGGGACATCTTCCTCGACCTCCGCACGGCGAGCCTGGCCAACGAGGTCTCCGACTTTCTGACCGCGATCCCCGAGGTCCATGACACCAACCCCGTCCTGCGCGGCTACGAGGCCAAGAACCGCGTCCTCGACGAGGAGGAAGAGGCTCGCATCGAGGCGATCCCGTCTCCCTGGCGCGAGTCGCCCGCGCGGGGCTGGGTCATGCCCCTCGTGCTGCTCGCCTCGGTGGTGGCGCTCTTCTTCTGCTGCAAGGCTTGGGCCGTCTCGATGCGTGACTCGGCCATCTTCGAGTTGGTGGACAAGAAGGATCCGGGGCACCTGCGCCTCTACCTGATCGACCCGAACAACACCCGGCACCGCGACGAGGTCATCAAGCAACTGGGCGTCGTCCATGACCGGGTCGCGGCCACGATCGAGGGGCGGCGGGGGGGAGATCCCGAAGTGAAGACCGGCCTGGCGAACCTCATTCGCCCCCTCAGAGATCAGGGCCGACCCCTCATCACGGTCGGGTTCGCCACCTCCGAGAAGGGGCCGACCGTCCCCGAAGGGTACTTCTCGAGCGCCGTGCAGGCGGAGCAGAACCACTACATCCTGACGGAACTGCGGAAGGTGCTTCGCCCCCTGGTGGGCGTGCCGGTCACGGCGGAACCCGGCATCCCCCCGGAGACGATCGACCTCGTGGACGTGGCCCAGGTCTTCGACGGCCCGGCGATGCTGTTCATCGAGGCCAAGGTGAACCCCGGCGACAAGACGAACCGCGAGTGCAGCATCACCTGGACCGTGACGTTCCAGGCCACCCCGGAGGGGGACAAGAAGATCGCGAAGTTCGACTCCCGGATGCCCCGAGAGGGAGACGACCCCGCCAAGGAGGTACGATCGCTGTACCGCAACTTCGCGAACAGCCTCCAGCCGCGCCTCGGGTCGTGAGAGGCCCAGTGCGGATGTTTCCGGCATGTAGGGTGGGTCGAGCGGAGCGAGGCCCACCAGCACTTCACCGACATGGCCCTTCAGAGTGAGGGCGACCCTCACTGGTGGGCCTCGCTCCGCTCGACCCACCCTACAGGTTCGATTGTAAATTGACCTTGCCCCGCATCGCGACCGGGGGTATGAGCCTGCCTCGGGCGGGGGATATCCCCCGAAAACCTCGGGGGGGGTTGAATCATGGGGTCGGCCAGCGTCGCGGAGTCGGTCGAGGAGCGTCTGGAGCGGGGCGAGGTCGTTTTCTACCCTCAGACTCCGTTCATCCTGCCCGCCGGCGAGGATTACGCATTCCTCCTCGATCAACAGTCCGGGGGCGTGATCCACAAGGATATCAGCTTCAACCCGCACAACGGCAAGGCGATCGGCTTCGCCCGCCATGACGTGATCCAGGCGGATCACCTCGAGCGGGTGTTCGGGGACTTTGCCCGCGCCGCCCTCGATTGGCTCAGACTGGCCCTGCCCTCCTACGCGCCAGGCATCGAGGCAGACCGGGTCAGCTATCGGCCCGAGGAGGAGGCGACGCGCAGGCTTCGGCACAACGCGCGGAACGATCTCCTCCACGTCGATGCGTTCCCCGGTCGGCCCGCGAGGGGCCGGCGCATCCTTCGGCTCTTCACGAACCTCCACCCGACCGAGACGCGCGTCTGGGTCACATCGGAGCCGCTGCCCCGCCTGCTCCCCCAAGTCCGCGACCGCGTGACGCGGGGGACGAACTGGTGGCGGCGACTGGCGGATCTGGTGGGGCGTCGCAGCCCGTCCGATCGCTTCATGCTCCGGCTGCACGACTTCCTCAAGGCCAGCCACGACTTCCAGAAGCACGGCTCGCGCCGCCTGTGGCACTTCCCGCCCGGTTCGGCGTGGCTCGTCATGACCGACGGCTGCACCTACGCCGAGCTACGCGGTCGGTGCGCGCTGGAGCATTCGTTCTTCGTCCGCCCCGAGGTTTTGGTGCGGCCCGACCTCGCGCCGGAGGCTTTGCTGAGGGCGGGATGAGACAGGCCGACCACAGAGGGCCTCGAGGGGATAGGACGAGGCGCTGACCAGCCCCTCCACACTCGCTTCGTTCTGATGATTGCTCTCCGGCTAATAGAGCTTATTGGCGTAGGAATCCTCGATTTGCCGGTTCAACGACTCCACCGTCTCCCCCTCGATCTTCGTCTGATCGATCAGGATCTCGGCGAAGCAGGGCAGCGGCGACACGCGACCTCCCGCGCGAGCCTCCCAGAGCTTCGAGCGGATGACGGCCTGGGCGCATTGCAAGAAGCATTCCTCGACCTCGATGGCGATTCCGAGTAGGGGCGGCTTGCCTGCTACGGTCAACGAGGCCAGATGTTCCTCATCCCGAATCAGGCAGGCCCGACCGTTGACACGCAGCGTCTCGCCCACTCCGGGGATCAGGAAGAGGAGGCCGACACGGCCCGTCTCCAAGATGTTGCGCAAGCTGTCGGCGCGACGATTGCCTCGTCGATCGGGAATGACCAGGGTCTTGGAATCCAAGACTTTTGTCAGGCCGTGGGCGTCGCCCCGAGGGGAAACGTCGCAGCGCCCCTCGCGGCTGACCGTCCCGAGCAAGAGGAAACGCGACTCGGCGATGAAAGTCTTCATGTGCCGGTCGAGTTCGGACAACTGCTTCTTCAGGACCAACTCGCTCGGGACGCCGATCAGTTCCGCGAGTTCGTCGTCGGAAGTCACCACGCGCTGAAATCGTGTCGTGTCCAAGCCTAGTCTCCCCTACACGCCGAGGATCTGGACGGGCCGATTCGTCTTCCACTTCCCCTTGGTGAAATCGGGGAAGTCTGCGGGACGGCTGCGGTCGGCGACGGACTTCTCGCTGAGCGCGGACACAGCGCTCCAGGTCGCGGCGTCGTACACGTCGAAGTCCGGCGGCACGCCGGTCTGCAACGCCCGGATCAGACGGAAGTCTTCGAGGAAGTCGCCGGTGATCGTCGCACTGATCCGCGCGATCTCCTGGGCGGTCGGAGCCTTGCCCTCGGCTTTGCCCGCCTTCCGAAAGGCTCGCTCCTGGGCCTGCTTCCAGAGAGGATGCTCGTGCTCGGTGAGGAATTTCGCACCGGGTTCCCAGGTGTTGCCGTGGGCCTTGCGTTCGAGGCAAACCTCGAATTGGGGATAGCGCCGGACGATTCCGCGCGTCCCTTGCACGAGGTGCGTTCGGCTGTAGGGGCGGGGCAAGTCGGTGTCGTGCTTTAGGATGATCGAGCGTCCGTTCACGGTCCGAATCAGGCTCGAGTTGACATCGCCGTTGATGTACCTCTTGGCGCGCTTGGGGTGCCCCGCCGGGAGATGCTCCTTGGCGTAGAGGTCCATGCCGCGCGCGTTGGAACTCATGGACACGAGGTAATCGAGGCGGTCCCCGTGGTTGATGTTCATGCACCACGCGATCGGCCCGAGGCCGTGCGGCGGGTAGAGGTTGCCGTTCCGCTTGGCGTGATGGTCGCCCAGCCAAAGCCCGTCGCCCACGTCCTTGATCTTGAGGTAGCGGGTGTCGTGTTCGTAGGCACCTTCGGCGTGGACCAGTTCTCCGAGGAGGCCTTTGCGGACCATGTGGAGGATCGCCATCTCCTCGCGCATGTAGTTCACGTTCTCCATCATCGTGCAATACTTGCCGGCCTTCTCCGAGGCTTCCACGAGTTGCCAGCACTCTTCCAGAGTGATCGCGGCGGGGATCTCGGTGGCGGCGTGCTTGCCGTTGCGCATCGCGGCGAGGCAAACCGGCACATGCCATTCCCAGGGCGTCGCGGTGTACACCAGGTCGAGTTCCTCGGTCTCGCACATCCGAACGAAGTCGCGTTTGCCGCGCGTGTAAGCCGTCGGCTTCTTCTTGCCCAGCTTCTTGGCGAGCCGCTGCGTCTGCGCGCACGCCTCCTCGCGGATGTCGCACAGCGCCCGCAACTCCACTCCCTCCATGCCGAGCAAATTCGCCGCGTGTTCTGATCCCTTTTCTCCGACCCCCACGAAGCCCACGCGCACCAGTTCGATCGGCTTCGCACCCGCCGGCGCTTTGCCGTCCGATTTCTGGGCCGTCAGGTTCGCAACGCCCACCGTCACGGCGGCCCCGAGGCTGGTGCCGTGTTTCAGGAAGTCTCGTCTGCTGTTCGCGGTGTCCATCGAACTGATCCTTTTTAGATGTAGCCCGAAGAGGGCCGTGGGGGGATAGATTCATTGTCATCGTCCGTCACTCATCGTCAACTCCTTCACGAGTCCGTCCGCATCATACAGCTTTCGCAGCGCCTCCAACACCGCACGCGAGTGGACGCTGATGTGCCTCGCCTGTACGTCGGTGTAGACGAAGTTTCGCACGAGGCCGTGCCGGTTGCGGTCGAAGTTGACGCCGACGA
>JANXSH010000513.1 GCA_025356615.1 Planctomycetia bacterium
GACAGCGGCGCCGGCTCGCTGCGGGCCGACATCGCCGCCGCCCACAAAGGCGACACTATCGTCTTCGCCCCCAGCCTGAACGGTCAGACCATCACTCTGACCAGCGGCGAGTTGCTCATCAATAAGAATCTGACCATCACCGGGCCGGGCGCCGGCCAACTGACGGTCAGCGGCAACCATGCCTCGCGGGTGTTCGACGTGGCCATAAGGACGCAGGTCGCCCTGAGCGGCCTGACGATCAGCAACGGCTCCGCCAACGGCCCCACCAACACCACCATCCAGGGCGGCGGCATCTACAACGCCGGCACGCTGACGGTCAGCGGCAGCATCCTGTCCAACAACACCGCCAGCACCATCGGCGGCAATGGCGGCGGCATCGCCAACGACGGCACGCTGACGGTCAGCAATAGCACCCTGTCCGGCAACTCCGCCCCCTTCGGTGGCGGCATCATCAACAACGGCACGCTGACGGTCAGCAATAGCACCCTGTCCGGCAACTCCGCCTCGGAGGGCGGCGGCATCGACAACTACAGCATGGCGACGATCGGCGGCAGCACCCTGTCCGGCAACACCGCCACTCATGGGGGCGGCATCATGAACTACGCCCCGTCGTTGACGGTCAGCAACAGCACCCTGTCCAACAACTCCGCCAACTTCGGCGGCGGCATCCAGAACTCCCAAGGGACGCTGATGGTCAGCGGCAGCACCCTGTCCGGCAACACTGCCTCCTCCTTTGGCGGCGGCATCCTCAACGAAGGCACGCTGACGCTCAGCGGCAGCACGCTGTCCGCCAACTCCGCCTCGAAGGGCGGCGGCATCTACAACGGCCTCTACGGCACGGTGACGGTCAAAAACTCCAGCAGCATCAGCGGTAATACCGCCCCCGCCGGCTTCGGCGCCGACTTCTACGACCTGGGTGTGCTGTACCTGGACGCCAGCAGCATCATCGGCATCCTCGATGGCAACCCCGCCAAGCCGATCTAGAGGCCATGACGGCAAGGGGATCATCTCCACTCGCCCCGGCGTCCGGTCTGTACGCCGGGGCGGGGATAGATTCGGCCGCCAAGCAGAAGCCTCACCGGCCCTGGCCGCCATCATGGCCGAGTGGATCTCGAGTCACGATTGCGCCACGCGCGTCAACAACCTGTTCAACGGCGGGGGTCTGAACGGCAGCTACGCCCTGACTCCGGGAGTGACGGTGTTCGACGACGGCGCTGTGAACGTGCCGGACGGCGGCGCGGGGCGGGATCTGTTCTTCGCCAGCATGACGGACACGGTTCTCCACCGGCGTGCCAACGAAATCCTATTCGACGTGTAATCCCCGATGCCTCGAAATCCGGGGAGATCGGTGGGCCAGCTGACGAACGTTCGGCCCCCGGTCTCTACGCCCGGCATCACATTCGGATCGAGTCTCGCCGTCCCTCTTCATCGAAGAGGCATCCTCTGGAACCAGTTCCTGCCGATATCGAACCCGCGATGGTGTTGGTGTTTCCGTGGAAGCGGTGCCTGCGATTTGCGAGGACGCGATTCGCGGGCTACAGTATTATCGCGGGTAGATACCGTCCGGTTGGAGTGCCCACGATGATGACTGCCGCAGGGCGATCCTTGATGCAGGATCGTCCGATTCGTATCCTCGGCGTCGATGACGATCCGGTCAGTCGGCTGTTGCTCGAGGCGACCCTCAGCAGCCGGGGCCACCTCGTCACGATGGCGGGGGACGGCGCGAAGGCCTGGCGGTTGATCGAGTCGCTTACCCGCCCCAAGTCGGCGTCCGAACTGTCCGACCCCCTATTAGCCATCCTCGACTTGTTCATGCCGGGGGTCGATGGCCTGGAATTGTGTCAGCGCATCCGCAACCTCCCCCCCGACCGGATGGTCTACACGATCTTGTTGACCAGTTGCGGCGGGCACGAGTCCGTCGTCGCCGGCCTCGAGGCGGGCGCTCACGACTACATCGTCAAGCCCTTCGACCCGGACGAACTCAACGCGCGGGTGCAAGTGGGGCTTCGCGTCCTCCGACTCCAGCAGGCGCTCGCCGAGCGGGTACGCGATCTCGAGGAAGCCATCGTGCAGGTCAAGCAATTGCACGGACTGTTGCCGATCTGTACCTACTGCAAGAGCATTCGCCGCGACGACAACTACTGGCAGCAAGTCGAACACTACATCGCGGCCCACTCGGAAGCGCAATTCAGTCACGGCATCTGCCCCGGCTGTTACGAGAAGATGATCGAGCCGCAGCTCGAGGCGTTCCGCCAAAAGGTCGAGCGCGCTGCCAAGATCGACTCCTCTCCCCGTCGACCCTGATGAGGTTAGCCCCACGATGTCCTCGTTTTCCAATGCGATCTGGCCCGCGAATTCGTTCCACACCCCTGGATCCGTAATGGCGCGCCAGGATGTCGAACATCTCGTCTACGACTTGCTCGGCTCGTCCCTCATCCTCGCCGAAGACTGGGAACACCTCTCGGCGGGTGAGCGCGACCGCCTCTTGCGTCAGCCGGACGGCGACCGCGCCTTGAGGCAGATGGTCGAGTGCGGCCTCCTGACCGACTTCCAGGCCGCCCGCATCAGTACGAACAATCGTTTCGGCCTCGTCCTCGGAAACTTTCGCATCCTCGAACGCCTCGGCGCGGGCGGCATGGCCGTCGTCTACAAGGCCGAACACATCGAGATGCGCCACTGCGTCGCGATCAAGGTCTTGAACATGAACCGGGGCGACGACCCGCGCCTCGAGTCGCGATTCTCCGCCGAGATGCGGGCCATCGCCCGGCTCCGCCACCCGAACATCGTCGCGGCCATGGACG
>JANXSH010000554.1 GCA_025356615.1 Planctomycetia bacterium
GGGATAGACTCGTTTGTTCACACCTGCACACATGATTACGCCCATTGCCGCGAAAACTCACGAATGTTCTTGCCGCAAGGACCGTATTCTCCGATAATCGCCAGCGCGTCCAGACCAGTTAACTTTTCAGACACCCTCTAAAGGAAAGGAATCGGCCTCACGGAGTCTTCCCGGCGGCCTGGAGTCGGGCGACGAATGCGCTATGCTCTGGAGAGTCGATCCCCAATCGTCCGACCTCCAGAACGCGCGCCAGGTTCATCCCGACGAGGGCGACGGGGTCGAGCCACAGGCCGGGGAACGTCTCGCTCCGCAGGACGCCGTCCTCGGAGGTGAGCTTCACGAATCGCCCACGCCGGAGGACGAACCAGTCGATCTCCTCGTCCTCGATGCGCCAGACGAGGTACTCGCGCGCCTTGCAACGGCGATAGACTTCCAGCTTCGTCTTCATGTCCATGCTGACGGTGGATGCGGATATTTCCACGAGCAACTCCGGCGCGCCAACGATGTAGTCATCGACGAGTGTGGCCTGCCCGCCATACTCGGGTTGGATCATCAAGAGCAAGTCGGCCTGCGGCTGGTTCTTCGTGTCGAGCCGCAGACTCGCATTGTCCCCTCCCTCGATTCCAGGGGTTGCGCCTGCGTATTGGGCCAGCCAGCCGGCGAGGTCGAAGTGGGGACGGCTGTGGTGTCTCTGACGAACGGGTGAGGACATAAAGACGACTCCCTCGATCAGCTCGGCCTTCTTGACCTCCGGCATGGCGCTGTAGCGGCGCTCGAACTCCTCGCTGTCGAGGTGGTCGCCCGACTGCAAGAGGGGTATCGATGCCGACTTTTTCGGGGCTTCGAGGGTCGAGCGTGTGGTCATCGTCGCAGCCTCGCGAATCTGGGAATCGAGATCCGGGTCTCCATTCCCATTCTATCACCGAAAGAGGTGCGTCCCAATGCCTTCATGCCGCTTCGCGGAGCGGCGGCGGCAATCGGCGCTGGGGCCGATCGTTGCGCCACAGGAGGACCGTGAACGCGGGGACGAGGATCGGACGCACCAAGAAGGTGTCGAGCAGCACCCCGAAGGCGAGGGCGAAGCCGATGTGGACGAGCGTGTTGAGGCCGGTGAGCATGAGCGTCGCGAAGGTGCCGGCCATGATGAGGCCGCACGACGTGATCGTCCCGCCGGTGCAGGCGAGGGCGCGGCGCGTGCCCTCGACCCCGCCGTGTTTCTTGCGCTCTTCCAAGGCGCGGGTGATGAGCAGGATGTTGTAGTCCTCGCCGACGGCGACGAGGATCGTGAAGAGGAAGAAAGGCACGCGCCAGTCGATCTCGCCGACGGGCCGGTGGTGCCAGAAGTGGGCGAGGATCGTCGTCGCGCCGAGGGTGGCGAAGTAGCTCAACAGCACCGTCGCGAGCAAGTAGGCGGCGAGGCCGGGGTGGCGGACGAGGTAGAGGAGGATCAGGAAGACGCCGCCCAGGACGAGCGAGTTGATCCAACGACGGTCGCTCTCCGTCACCTGGGCGAGGTCGTTGGCGTTGACCGTGACGCCGAAGCACTCGGCGCGGACCGTGCCGAAGTCCCCGGCCATCTCGGGGAGTTGCTCGCGCGCCCAGATGCGGAGGCGGTCGAGCGTCTCGACGCTGCGCGGGTCGAACGGGTCGGTGTTCAGCACCACGTCGAGGCGCGTGACGTTCCGGGCCTCGTCGCCGGTGCCGACGCGCGTCACATAGAAGGCGCGGGTCGATTTCGCGACCTGATCGTTGACCCCCTGCGCGACGTTGCGCCAGACGGCGGAGAAGAGGGAGCCGCGAAGGTTCTTCCTCGGCGGGGGGGGCGCGGGTGTCGGCTCCTCGGTCGGCCTGCCGAGTGGTTGCGACAGGCTGCGGACCTCGGCGACGTTGTCCAGGGACATGAACCCCCGGCTGAGATGGTCGAGGAGTCGCCGCCCGCGCTGCGAATCCCAGTCGCCGGTGCTTTCGAGCAGGAGGGTCACGGGGCCGAGTTCGCCCGCAGTAAAGTGGCGCGCGATGGACTGCAAGCCGAGGATGCTGGAACAACTCGACGACAGCTCGGCCGTCGCGCGGTAGGTCGGCTTGACGCGCAACCCCAGGATCGCGAGCGGCACGAGGACCGCGAGCGCCGCGCCGCCACACAACAGGGGGCGGGCCACGATGACGCGGCTGATCGCCTCCCAGACGCCGTGCCCCTTGTGGGCGTCGAAGCGCGTCGGCTGCCCGGCGGGCCAGAACACCGCCTTACCGAGGAGTCGGAGCAGCGCGGGCGTGAGCGTTAGCGAGGCGACGAGGGCGACCGCGAGGCTGACGCCGATCGCGGGGCCGCCGCAGCGTACCTTGGCGAACTCCGCCATGCCCATCATGCCCATGCCGCAGATGACCGTCGCGGCACTGGCGAAGAGCGCGCCGCCGACCCCGCCGACGGCGTGGGTGAGGGCGTCGCGGCGGTTCTTGCCGGTGGTGAGTTCCTCGCGGTAGCGTGCGATCAGGAAGAGGCAGTAGTCGGTCCCCGCGCCGTAGAGCATGACCACGGCGAAGATTTGGCTGATGTTGACGAGGTAGAACCCCGGAATGAGCGTCATCAGGGCGAGGATTTCGAGGGCGACCCAGACGGCGACGGCAATGCTGACGAGCGGGATGAGCGCCAGCACCGGCGAGCGATAGACCGCCAGCAGGATGACGACGACGAGCAGGATCGTCGCGACGGTCGTCGTGTCGAGGCCTCCGGCGCTCGCCGAGACCAGGTCTCGGCCCACGCCTGCGGGTCCGGTCGTGTACACCTGGGGCACGTCTTCCATCGAGGCGAGGCGCTCGCGGACGACCGCGTCGGCGCGGTCCACGGCGGCGCGGGTCTTGAGCGCGAGGTAGGGCGTACCGAGAGCCACCTGGATCA
>JANXSH010000561.1 GCA_025356615.1 Planctomycetia bacterium
GCCGTCGCAGGTGCGTCTCCATCGCGGCCAGCGCCGTGACGGCGGCCCCGAGGGCCGGCCCCTCGAACGAGACGAGCCGCTCGAGCGGTCGGCCGAGGACCGAGGCGAGGATCTCGCACATCAACTCGCTTCGCGCGATGCCGCCGCTGACGCTGACCTTCGTGATCGGCTCGGGCATCGCGGAGGCGTGGGCGCGGACGCCCAGCGCGATGAGGTACGCCAGCGCCTCGAGCGATGCGCGGAAGCGCGTGCCCGGCTCGATCGGGCCGGGGGGTATCCACTCGACGCGGGTGTTCATCACGCCTAGCGATGGCTCCGGTGATGTGAACGGCAAGACGCTGACGCCGCCGCAACCGGGCGGAATCCGGCGCGCGGCGGCCTCCAACTCGGCCCAGTCGGGGCGTTCGCCGACGACGCGGTCGAGGAACTGAGCGCCGTTGTTGTAGCAGCGCATCCACAGGTACGGCCCCCAGTTGAGGCGCATCACGTCGAGCGTCCCGCCAGCGTAGGGCGTGGCCGCCGAGGAGTTCACGACGGCGGAGTTGCCCAGGACGATGGCGACCTGGCCCGGCTCCACGGCCCCGCCGCCGACGAGGCCGGCCTGTTGGTCGTCGGAGGTGGGGAAGATCAATGGCGCTTGCTCGACCGCCAACCCCGCCTCGAGGCAGAGGGACGCGCTGAGCGGCCCGACCGGCTCGTTGCCGTCGAGGATCGGCGGGAGTTGCGACCAGGCGAGGTCGCGGTACTCTTCCTTCGCCAGCGCGCCGAGCATCTCGGGCCGCCACTGCGCGGTACGCAGGTCCATCAGCCCCGTGGAGGCGGCAGCGCTGACGCTCGCGGTGTCGAAGTTGCCCGTCAGGAACCCCGCCGCGAGCGAGCCGTGCGTCAAGATGCGCCAGGTGCGACGCCAGTCCTCTTCGCCCAGAGTTTGCTCGTCCTTGACGAGGTGCGACAGCGAATAGCGGATGGCCCATGGGCCGCCGATGAGTTCCTCGACGACACTCGGACCACCCAGGCGAGCCAGTCCTTGCTCGTGATACGCCGCCAGAGTATGATCGTTCCAGCAGATCGCCCGGCGGACTTGCACGCGGTCGGAGTCGATTCGACCGGCGGTGTGGTGCGTAGCCGAGATGCCTCCGGCGATCCAGTGGTCGAGCCGGCCGAGTTCGCGGAGGCGTGCGGCGATGGCCCGCGTGGATGCCCGCGCCTGGCCCTCGAGTTGGAGGAGGTTGAGTTCGCTGACCCCGCCCGCCGTCCAGAGGTCCGTGGGGAGGCGCGACTCGGCGAGGGTGTTGCCTTCCAGGTCGAACGCCAGGCACTTGACCGCCCCGGTCGAGAAGTCCCAGCCGGTCAGCACGCTATCGGGGGCGACACATCGCAGGGGTTTGGCCACGGCTGTCTCCTCGTGGGGAAGAATTGAGAGGCGCGGTATCTCTCTGGTTCCATGCCTATGAGTCGAAGCCAGCGGCGGCGAGGGCAGGCGGAGTTCTCGAGCGGAAGGTGGCCCATCGCAAGGAGAAGAAGCACCTCGTCGTCCGCGAGTCGTCAGTCCGGGACACTCCTCGCTCATCCCCAACGTAGCTGATCCACGAATCCAATGTCACCAAAAATGTTACGATCGATTCCGCCGGAGCGATCGTGTAGCCGCGCTCCGCTTCGCGTCACGGCTACACGATCGCTCCGGCGGAATCGCAGTAGAACTACGCGGTACACATTCCAACACGGTGGGGATGAGCGAGGAGTGTCAGCTTTTCCAACCCCATCACCGAGTATCACCCCGCCCTTCCCCCCGACTCGAGCCTATCGGGCAAGGGAACCGACTGGCAATGAACTCGCGAAACGGTCATCTTGGATCGCTTCGATGGCGCGAACGATCCGAAAAATTTGTCGGACGGGATCCTCGTACAGATCCAGATCTCGTCCTCGAAACGTATTGATCTCGCGTATTCATCTCACGTCGGGCCATACAGGTTTGTTCCGTGGCGGGGAAGGATCATATGCGACTACTAAGTGTCAACCGATCGCGGCAGCGTCGCGGCGTCATCCTGCTCGTCGTGCTGTCCATGTTGACCCTGTTCGCCCTCCTTGGCATTTCCTTCGTCCTCGTCGCCCAATCGCAGGAGACGGCCTCGCGCATCGCGCGGGAGGCCGAGGCGGCCTTCCGCCCCGAGATCGACCCGGAGGCGGCCTTCTCGCTCTTCCTCTCGCAACTCCTCTATGACGTAGCCGACGATGACACGGGAGTCTTTTCGGCGCTCCGCGGCCAGAGCCTGTCGCGCAACATGTATGGCTTCGATCCGTCGGTCGGTATCGATCCCGTGACCATGATGCCGTACAGGACGCTCAACGACAAGCCGTACAACGGAACCGGCCGGTTGCACCTGACGCCCTCGGCTCTGGCCGCAATGGGCGGGGTCGCGTCGGACGACGCCTTCTTGATGAACTATACCTATTACCCGGTCGATCCGTCCTTGCCGGCCGGAACCCCGTCCTTCCTCCGCGACCCAGAGCGGCCCGGCTCGAGGGCCAACCTCGGGTCGGCCCAGCGACCTTACCTCGGCGGCTTCGGGGTGCCCTACACCTACCCCGATCACAACAACTTCTACCTCGCCGAGATCGACCCCTCGGACGGCTCGGTCGTCGTCCCGTCGTTCCACCGGGAGTACCTGTTCGGCCCCCTGGATCTGCCCGCCGTCGCACCGCCGACCAACGGCGTCCCTTACCCGATGCCTGGTGCCAACTGGAATCCGAACTGGACCAACGCTCAGGGCAAATACCTCACGCTCCGGCCGACGCCGGGCTATCACCCCAACTTCCCCATGCCCCTCGACCGCAATGGCGATGTGAAGAACCTCGACTTCGCTCCGGGCGGCGCGGACAGCATTTGGGTCGATATGGGTGCCCCGATCATGACCGCCGCCGACGGCCGTAAGTACAAAATGCTCGTCGCACCGCTGGTCCTCGCCCTCGACGGCCGGCTCGACATCAACACCGTCGGCAACATCATGGGTTCTCTCGTCTCCCCGAACACCGCCCCGTCCCACCGCAGTAACCAGGGCTGGGGATCCTGGGAGGTGAACCCCAACAAGGTGCTGAACGCCGACGCCACCGAGTGGATGAACCTCTACGGCGGCTCGCCGAAGAACGCGGCGACGAACCTCAGCCGGATTCGTGGTCGCTACGACCAGAACACCGGCACACCGGCCCCCTACGGCGCGGCCGTGACCCCCACGAACCCGACGCGCGCCTGGGCACAGGTCGATTACAACGGCATGGTCGATACCACAGGCTCCCAATCCAGCCCCTACGTCTTGCCGACCGCAGCGAGTCCCTCGTCGTACCTGGGCTTTCCGTCCTTCCCACCCGCGACCTTCGGCAACGGCGGAGCGGCGGAGAACCCGAATCATGCCTCGATATACAGTGCCCTGCGCCCCCGAGGCACCAATCGCCGCTTCCCGATCGCCAGCGCGGCGCAGCTCCTTCGGCTCGGCGGCACGGGAAGCGACATGCTCATTTCCGACGCGGCCCGCCTGTTGCCGAACAACTTGATGCCCGACCCGCTGAGAGGGCCGAACGACCCGGCGAACCTGCTGAAACTGAAACGGCGAAACCTGATCACGCTCCTGAGTGCCGACCTCGACCGGCCCGGCGCGACGCCCTATGTCTGGGATCCGAACGACACCAGCGACGCGACGCGATTCCGGCTCCTGCCCAAGCCGCAATCGACGCCGACGCCGCCCGAAAACGGCTACGCCCCGCAGAGTCTGCCGATTCAGTTCCCCGACCTGACGCCCTACGTCGTCCCGCCCGCCGGCAGTGAGTTCGACCTGGACTACCGCTCGACATTGGGGGCGCTGCTCCGGCTCGACCTGAACCGCCCGCTGACGCCGTATCCGCCCCCCGACCTGAGCGACCCCACCGGCGGCACCTACGGCCTGATGACCGACACGGTTAGGGTTCTCGCGGCCACGAGAGACCGGCAGGCGTTCGCTAATGACATCTTCACCGTCCTGATGAAGGTCACCGGTGCCCTCGACGCCGCGACGGCGTATAACACCTATGGCAAAGATTCGCCGGAATATCGGGGCGTCAGGTACCTGGCCCAGTTGGCCACCAACGTCGTCGATCAGATCGACGGCGACGACATCAGTACGCCCTTCAACTGGGCCAAATTCACGGCGGACGACGGCACGGTCGTCAACGAATTCGTCTTCGGGGTCGAATTACCCCGCCTCGTCGTCAACGAAACTTATGTGCAGTGCGACAACACGATCGGGTCACTCGTTCCGGTAGATCCCCTGCTGCCGATGGGAGATCGGAAGGTCGATTCGACCAAGCAGTTCAACGTCAACGTGTGGGTCGAACTGCACAACCCGATGCCGGACGACTCCAAACTGTCCGGCTACGCGGACACGACCGCCCTCCTGACGACCGGTGCCGGTGCCAACGCCGCCTACCGGATCCTGCTGGTCGATCCGGACCTGAATGGCACCCCGACCAGTCCTTTCCGCCACCCCGACAACGCACTGGGAGACCCCGACTTCGGCTCGCCGCCGACCCGCATCCGCAGCGCGATGACCGACTGGGGTGGAGAGCCGACCAACCCGAAGAAGATTACGGTCACGCCCGGAGGCGGCACGTTCGGCGACGGGACCAACACCAACGTCGGGTTCTACGTCGCCGGCCCGAAGACGACCGGCCTGTTCCTCGACGCCACCGAGGATGACCCCGCCCTGCCCGTGACGATCGGCTCCGCCAAATTGACCTACACGGTTCCGGCGGATCCGAAAATCACGACCTCGATTCCGCGTCCGACGGTCGTGTTGCAGCGGCTGGCCAACCCCGGCCTCCCCTACGATAACACCCCGACGAGCGCCACCTACAACCCCTACCTCACGGTCGATTTCGCCGAGACCTCCGCAGCCCAGGTCATGGACGGCCGCCGCTACGACACCAACGGCCCGATCGCGGGCGGTGCCCCTGCGGGTGCGATGACGAAGCGCTCCAGCGCCGGCCGGACGCAGCCCTACGCCGGCTTCCTCGGCCAGCGTCGCAATCAGGCCCTAACTACGCCCCCGAAGGATCAGCCGAAACACACGTTCTTCCGCCAGAACTGCACCCGCGACACCGCCGCCGCCCTGAACGCGACCCCGGCCGGTGGGGACGCGACGCTCAAGATCCCGTTCGACTGGCTGACGCACCTGGACCGCCGCCCGACCAACCCCTTGGAGTTGCTCACGGTCAGCGACGCCCGGCCGCATGATCTGACGCAACGCTTCGTGACCGATACGGCCATCGGCTCGCCGGCCCATCAACACCTCGCCCCCTGGACGGACGGCACCGCCCGGCTGCATCGATTCTTCGAGTTCGTCACCGCGACCATCCGGGGCACGCCGGCGGCTGGCTTCGGTCGCCTACCCGGCCCCGGCGGGCGTGTCGCCGGCAAGGTGAACGTCAACGGGATCTGGAACCCGGAGGTACTTCGCGCCCTCGCCGATGCCCAGGGTGGCAACTCGTTCGTAGGCCCGCCCGCCAACCCGGATTCGATCGTCGATCAGGTCTTCATGACCCTCATGACCCAGCGCCTCGGTTCGACCCCGCCCGGCACCCGGCCCGTCATCGGCCCCACCGATCAGGCTCTCGCGTCGTTCAGCGGCCAACCCCTGCAAAAACCCGTCTGGGGCTTCGGCGTCGGGTCCGCCAGAGCGACGAGTGACCCCCTCCTGCGCACCGCCGCCACACGCGGCGTCGAGACCACCCTCTTCCAACCGGGGGGCGGCACGTCGATGTTCGATGTCCCACCCGGCCATCCGTACCAGAAGCAGGAATTGTTGCGAAAGATCTACGGCAGCCTGACGACGCGGAGTAACGTCTTCGCGGTCTGGGCGACCGTTGGGTATTTCGAGGTCGAGGACGAAACCGTCCGCCCGGTCAAACTCGGTAAGGAAATCGGCCAGGCCGAGAATCGGCAGCTCCGCCACCGCATGTTCTCCATTGTCGATCGCACGCAGGTGCAGCAGTGGCCCACGTTCGTCCCCGGCCGGCCGTCCACTCCGACGGTCACATCGACCGGGGCCGTTTTCGGCTCCGCATCGGGCACTGTCAACCAGGTCGTTCTGAGCACCAATGCCTTCACCAGGGCCGACAGCGCACCCCTGGCGGGCGGGACGCCGTACACTTGGGCCCTGAAAGCCGGGGCGATCCTCGTCTACGAGCCTAACACCGACAACGAAGAGACGGTCGCCGTTTCCCCCAGGCAGGGGGGCGGCTTCCAGGCCATCTTCCGCTCGGACCACGCCATCGACGTACCGGTGATCGTCCGCGGGAACCCCGGCCCTCTGCTCCGCTACGACCCTCGTCAGGACACCGATGTCGTTCCGTACTTCGCGCTGATCGATTGATCGGTACGCGGCGAGAGTCCCGACACGAACGACGGCGGCCAGCCCCTGGGAGGAGCTGGCCACCGTCATTTAATCTATAGAACCGCCTCGAGCAGAGGGGCCGATCGTCGTCCTACTTGAAGAACTTCGGGACGTTAATGTTGTAGTACTCCGCCTCCAGGTACTCCAGCGCCAGCGCGAAGTTCAGGATGTCGAGGTCGTTCGCGTCCGACCGATTCGCCGGGTCCGGGTCGAACGTCAAGGGCTTCCCGCCGTTCAGATCCTTGATGAAGGGAGATGCCTGGGCGACGACTTCCGCGATCGTGAGGGCGCGTTCGAAGTTCTGATTCTGCTTGAACACGTTCTGGGTGATCGGATCATCCAGCAGGACGTTGAGGAAGCCCGCGTGGCGGGCCTCGATCAGCGCGATGGAACCGGCATCCGCGAGTTTCTTCGGGTCGTTGATTGCGGGGGCGGCACCGAGATAGGCACCCACCCCCGTGTTCTCGAGCGCCTGACTGGTCAGGGCGAAGCGGCGAAAGTTTTGCTGCTCCAGATGCTGGAAGTTCGGCTTCGGCCTTGCCTGGTTCCCCAGCGCATTGACCAGGAACGCCACATGGGCGTTCTCGTGTTTCTGGATGTCGGTGAAGTTGGCGGTGAGCTTGGCCGGGGCCGCGTGGGCCACGCCGGACTCGGCCATCAGCACGACGGCGGGGGCCGCCGTCATGGCAACGACCGCCCCACGCAGGAACGATCGTCGGCCCAGGCCACGGCATTCGCCCGGAGGGGTGATGCCACCCTGCGGCGATGCGGATTCGGAATGCATGATCAGACTCCTTCAGAGAGAAGAGAACACGGAAAAATCTTCCGTTGCCACCCGAATGGGTATAAAAGAGAAACGACACGCAAGCCGCCTTTCGGTCGAACCTGCTCCCATTCTCCACTCTAGTACGGTCGATCGTGCGGACCGGATTCGTTCGTCGCGGGATTAATTGTAAAAAGTTAAAAATGGATGAATCCGTCCCCCAGGATTCGTGCGTATCTTGCGATGTCGATCAGATAGAACTTCCGAGTACGGAGCTACTTTTGGGGATGGTCCTTCTGACATACTCGGCCCCGAGCGGTCATTTTGCGTCCAAGACGGCCTGGCTTCATCCAGGCACTATTCGACGGGTTGTTTTTTCTCCTTCTGCGACTCTATGAGTGACCTGTAGGGTGTTGTTCTGCGCCAGGGAATGGCGTCCCTGAACTTGATCGTTCCTAACTAAGGAACGATGCGCGGCGGGTCAGAAAATGGAACAGATGGACCGTCAGTTGGTGAGCCGAATTGCCGGGGGAGATGGCGATGCGTTCGTGGAATTCTACGACAGGCACGCCCCGAGGATACTCGGGATGCTCGTCGACATGTTGAAGCACCACGGCGACGCCGAAGACGTGTTGCAAGAAGTGTTTTGGCAGGTGTGGTGTAAGGCGAAGAAATACGGAGTCTGTAGCAAAGTTAGTGCAGTTCAGGCAGGGGTCAGAGGTCCGAAGCCCTTGAATTCAGCATTGTTTGGAGGGCTTTTCTGTTCGCCAAGCTGTCACGCCCTCCGCTCGGGTGTACACCTCGGCAAATATCAGGGTTTTTGAAAGAAACAGACCCGGTTGCCTCCTGACAACTGCACTAACTTTGCTACAGACTCGAAATACGACCCCACACGCTCCCCTCCCGAAGTCTGGTTGCTCTTGCTGGGACGGTCGCGGGCCTTGGACAGGCTACGGAAAAAAAGTCCCGGAGAAGCTACTCTCAGCCTCGAACCGGCGATCGTGTTCGATCCGCTCACGGCGATGGCGTCGAATGAGTGTAATAGTAGAGTAAAGGAGGCCCTGGCCGAACTACCCGACGAGCAGCGCAGCGCTCTCGTCCTTGCCTTTTACGGCGGCTTGACGAACGAGCAGATCGCCCAACACCAGGCCATCCCCTTGGGGACCGTCAAGACTCGGATTCGACTCGGCATGCGGAAACTACGGGTGCTACTGGAATCGTTGACGCACGACTGAATGCGAGCGACTTTCTTCCTGCCAGATGCCTGCTTCCGGTTCACATCTACCGATATTTACAGTCATTATCTGGCTAGGGTATCGACCGGCGGTGGAGTTGTGAACTTGACCAAGCTCGATCCAGATCACCCCGGCCCGAATGTTCCCCACCTCGCGCTCCAAGCGGCTCTGTAATATCTAGTTGGATTCTTGAGATGTCGCAGAAATCCTCGTCGTATCGATTCGGTCCAGGGTAATGTCAGGAGTAGGTGTTAAATCTGGCATGTGATTTGCCGGTTAACTCGTTCTCCTAACGCCCTTATACGTTCAACCCCTTTTGGGGCTAAGGTCTGCCCATTGCCTCGCATCTGACTTCCCAATGTCTTCATGTTTTCAGGAGTACCAGAATGTCTCTCTCTCGTCTCTCCACCAACAAGCGCTCCCGTCGCCTGGCCCTGGAAACCTTGGAGGACCGTACCGTCCTCTCGGTCACCTTCGCCGGGCCAGGCAACACCGGAAACGCCACCGTCACCGGCACCGCCGGGGCGGACCAGTTCGTCATTCGCCTCGACCCGGCTAATGCTGCGAACATCCAACTCAGTGACAACGGGGGCTCGAGTTTCACCACGGCCGCCCTGAGTACGATCGATATCATCACCGTCAAGGGACTGCAAGGGAACGACACCCTTACGATCGACGACAGCAACGGCATCGTCGCCCGGGGCCGGGGCGAACCTGGCGATCTCCTTCGAGGGCGGGACGGGCCGCGACCGCGTCATCCTACAGGGGGTGCCCCCCGTCGCCGGCGACACGATCGACACGGAGACGTTCACCCCGCGCTCCGCGATCGGCGGTGTCGTCTCGCCCGCCGAGATCGCGATCTCGGGCACCACCGGCGGCACCCCCGTCGGACTGAATCTCTGCGTGTCGAGCGTCTCGTCGATCACCGATACGACGGTGGCCACGACGCTGACCATCGACGGCAACGACCAGAACAACATCATCCGCGTCGCCGACGGCCCCACCATCAACGGCCAGGCCACGAACGTGGTGCAGGGCATCCACCGGAAAGACCTCGACGCCATCGGCCTGGATCGTAATTCCGGCGGCCGGTTCGACGACTCGAGTACTGAAGACGACAACGACGACCTCGAACCGTCGAACAATTCCTTCAACGGGGATTCCGGCTTCCCCGCCCTGACGTTCGCGAAC
>JANXSH010000595.1 GCA_025356615.1 Planctomycetia bacterium
CGACTCCACGATCAAGCTGTGGGATCTCGCGACGCGCAAGGACATCATCACGTTCGAGGGCCACACGCATCCCGCCTTCTCGGTCGCCTTCAGCCCCGACGGCAAGACGCTGGCCTCGGCCAGCTGGGACGGCACCATCAAACTGTGGGATCTCGGGGCCGCCCGTGCGACCCCGAAGCCGCGCCTCGACGCGACTCTTGCCGCCCGGTACGTTAGTGCCCTCGCGTGGAGTCCCGATGGCAAGACTCTTGCGACCGACACAGACAACGACATCGCCCTCTGGGACATGAAGAGCGGCGAGCGGATTGCCCGTTTCGAAGGACACACCGGGGCAGTCCTGAGCGTGGCCTTCAGCCCAGACGGCAAGAGTCTGGTATCGGGGAGCCAGGACAAGACCGTCCGGCTATGGGATCGGAAGACCGGCAAGAACACCACGACCTTCAAAGGGTTTGGCGAGTCGGTATACTGCGTGAGATTCAGCCCGGACGGCAAGATGGTGGCGGGCGCGGATGGACGGGTTGTCAAACTATGGGATCTCGCATCCGGCAAGAGCGTTGGCCCCATTCGGGAGTCCGCCGACTCGATCGCCTTCAGCCCCGACGGGAAAACGCTGGCCGGGGTCACGAGGGGAATTGGCGCGGAATATCCGATTATGCTCTGGGACACTAAAACGGGCAAGACGACGGCCACTTTCAAAGGGGCCGAGCTACAGGTGCCGTTCCTGGCCTTCAGTCCGGACGGGAAAACGTTGGCATCGGCTGGCAAGCAGGAACACACAATCCGTATCTGGGACGTGAAGACGGGGAAGGTTACGACCATTCTGAAGGGATACGAAGGAAGTATTGGCTTCCTGTCTTTTAGTCCCGATGGCAAGACGTTGGCCGCAGCGAGCCACGAAGGGGCGATCCAGTTCTGGGACACCAAAACCGCGAAGGTCACGTCCACCCACAAGGAACCGTATCATAGCATCACGTCCATTGCGTACAGCCCCGATGGCAAGACTCTGGCCGTGGGGACCAACTCTGAGAACCTACAATTGTGGCAGATCCCGACTGCCGAGAACTCGGGAAAGTGAACGTTGGGGGTCCGATCCTACTCCGTAGCGTGTGAAAGAATCGATGTAGGTCCGGTTTCCAACCGGACATTTGCAGGCGGACGGCAGCGAACGTAGGAAACGCGCGCCTATAGCACTACAGCGATAGATTAGAGGAATCGGGCCGAAATTTCTCCCCTCTCCCCCTGAGTACAGGGGGAGAGGGGTCGGGGGTGAGGGGGTGTATTTGCCGCACGACTCTAGGCGTAACCACGGACTAGGTAAGCTTCTCCCCCTCACCCCCAACCCCTCTCCCCTGAGTACAGGGGCGAGGGGAGTAGCGCTCTAGTGCTAGATGTCCTTGGCGTACTTCTTCGGGTCGAACACCAGGTGTTTGATGTGCCGCCGGTTGTAGGTATACACCAGATGGAGTTTGCCGTCGGTCGCCTGAATGATCGCGGGGTAGGAGAACTCGCCGAGGAGCATTTCGTCCACGGTCTCGATGACCTTCCACGACTTACCATCGTCGGCAGACCGGGCGAGATTCAGCGGCGACCGACCCAGAGACGTGTCGTTGAAGGCGAGGTAGAACGCGCCGTCGGACGCGCGAACGGCGTCGATGCCGCTACCGGGGTTGAGGAGTTTCGTCGGCCTGGCGTCGGACCAGGAAAGCCCGCCGTCGGTCGATTCCGCCTCGCAGATGACGCCCATGCCGCGCGAGCGCATCAGTGCGAGCAGGGTGCCTTTGCTCGTGACGAGGAGCGTCGGCTGGATGACGCCGTGCGGCTTGCCGGGCACCTGGATCGGGCCGTGGCGCGTCCAGGTCTTGCCGTCGTTGGTCGATCGTTCGACCCAACAGCACCACGCGCGATGGCTCTCGACCGAAGTCGGCGACAGGATCACGCCCTTGACCTCGATCGGCTTGTTCTTGATCGGGCCGAGCAGTCCTGCGGGCAGCAGCTCGGGCTTGCTCCACTTCTTGCCACCGTCGGCGGAGCGTTTCACGAAGCCGGACCACGTCATCGGGCTAGGGCCGGCCTTGTAGAAGAGGAATAGGGTGCCCTTGCCACTCTTGTAGAGGACGGGGTTCCAGGTGGGGAAGCCAGGCTCCTCGGCCACCATGACCGGGGCGGACCACTTCTTCCCGTCGAACTCGGCCTGCCATATCTTCACGTCGCGCGCGCCCTCGGCCTTGCCGCCGAACCACGCGGCGAGGAGCTTGCCGGGGGCCGTTTCGACGATGGTCGAGGCATGGCAGGACGGAAACGGAGCCTTGTCGAAGATGAGCATGGGAACGAGTCCACCGTGGGGAGAGGGATCGACCCGGATGATTCTACGAAATCGCGGCGGCGCTCAAGTCCGCGCTCCGCGAAGACGATACCATTAGTGTCGCCAACAAGGCTCCTTCGCCAAGCGGAAAGGCAACGGATTGCAAATCCGTCATACCCCAGTTCGACCCTGGGAGGAGCCTCTTAGTCGCCCCAATATACGATCCCTCCGATGTCTCGCAGGTCTCCGGAACAGGACCTGAAGACACCGGAGGGTTCGTCATTTCTCACGTCCCTTCTCGCTTTATCCGACACATCCGCGTACCCGGCAAACTCTGCCGCATTTCCGACTTGTGGCGCGGCACGGCCGATCGATCTCTCGGATCTCGCGCCGGATGATCCTCCCACTAACCCCCGCGCGGGTATGCTCTTATCGCGTGCGATCTCGTTCGCATCGAGGAGCGATCATCACGGAGGTTGTCGATGAAACAATTCTTGTCCCGATACTGGCTCGTGGCCGTCCTGGCTGCTTTGTCGGGAGGCGTAGGCCCGGCGAACGCCGGTTCGTGCGGCCCCGCCGGGTGCGGCGGCGGTGTGGGAATCGGCGACGGGTATCAGGGATTCGGCTTCAATCGCGCCTGGGTCTACCCCCTTGGTGGCTTTACCGTCTACCCCGGACAGCCCGGCTCGTGCGTCCCCTCTCACTCGGACTATTCGAAGGTGAACTGGACGGCCTCCCCGACCGCGAACGCCCAGGCCGTGCTGGACAAGCTCCGCGCGCTGGGCATCCCGCAGGTGCCGCCCGACACGATCTACCTGGGCAAGAACCCTCGCGCGGCCGACAACGCCCTGCTGCCGGTCCCCAAAGGTTGGGTGCCCAAGGAAGAAGAACCCAAGGAGGCGGACCCGAAACCCAAGGAAATCGAGAAGCCCAAGGAGGGCGACGAGTTCAAGGGGAAGGGTCTGGACTTGCCCAAGGCCGAGCCGAAAGGTGAACCCAAAGACAAGGCCAAAGATAAACCAGTAGAAAAGAATCCGGACGACGATCGATGATCTGGAAAAGAGGAGGGGGCGCTTCGAAGCCCCCCTCCTCTCGTCGTGTCGGTCCTCGATCTCAGCGGACCGACGAACCGATGTTGATGACCGGCTTCGGAGGAAGATGGATCGCTTCCATGCCGACCGTGCCTTCGGCCGACGTGACCGTAACGTTCTTCGACACGCCCTCGGCACTCGTTTGGATCACAGGCAGGGCGAGTGGATTCTGCGCGGGATCCAAGGCCCGTGTGCCTTCGACCGGCGGAGTGCCCCCCATCGAGACGAACAACTCACGGGCACCCGGCAGGTTCGGGTCACGACTCAGGGCGGCGGCGACGTACTGCCGCGCCATCTCGGGCTGCTGCATGTGCTGGAGCATGCGCGCAAGGTCGTAGTGGGCGCGAGCCTCGCCGACGAGGCCGGTCAACGCCGTCAAGCTCTCGGTCCATCGGCCCGCTCGGCCCAGGGTGTAAGCCAGCGTCGTTTGATACGCTTTATTGTCCGGGTTCAACTCGCAGGACTTTTGAATGCTTACAGTTGCTTCAGCGAACAATTTTTGCCGCGCCTGACACATGCCGAGTTCGAACCAGATCAGCGGATCCTTTTCCGTGACCTTCAGCGCCTTCTGATACGTCACCAGGGCGGCGGCCAGTTCATCGCTTCCCTGCTGGAGGCGACCCAGAGAAAGGTAGGCGGGAACGTGTTTGGGGTTGATCGAAATGGCCTTGAGATAGCTCGCCTTTGCCTCGTCACGATAGACCTGTTGGGTCTCCGCCGGGGTTTCCGGCGCGAAAGAGGCAGCCGCGCGGAAGTCCGCAAAGGCGACGTAGGTCTCCGGCTTCTTCGCGGTCCCGGCGTCCGGCATTTCCGTGCCTTCGGGGCGGATCTCGCGCACGCAGCCGGAGAGGGGCACCAGGATCCCCAAACAGAACAGCAATCCCAAGCGACAGTCCATCGTCGTTCCCCCCTCTTAGACGCCTGATCGATCGCGAGAACTTCGCGAAGGCCGGCGACGGCCCCGGATGACCACCACTCGCGCCGGTCCCCCGACCGGCGCGCGGCGCTCATTCCTATGTTCCGATCCTTCGCCGAAGGCGAATCCGCATTACGAGGTGAGAGTCAAACGAACTCGCGGATGAAGCTATTCGCGGCGTCGATCATCAACGCCCGCGTCAGCTGTACAGGTATGCGTCTAAATCGACAGATCGACTGGATCGTCTCCAGCAAATCTCGGCAATCGCTCGCGCGGGGGGACCGACCGTTATTGTAATAGCGTTCGTAGAGGTACTCGATCGCGTCCTGGTTGGGGGTCATCCCGAGCTTCTTGCAATAGTTGCCGAAGATCCGCTCGTAGATGTCGCGCTCCGGGGCGAGGATCTCGACCTTGTGCCGCATGCGGCGGAGGAAGGCCTCGTCCACCAGGTCTTTCGGGTCGAGGTTCGTCGAGAACATGGTGAGTTGCTCGAAAGGAACCTGGAACTTCAGGCCGGAGGCGAGGGACAGGTAGTCCACGCGATTTTCGAGCGGCACGATCCAGCGATTGAGCAGCTCCTTGGGGCTGCACAGCTGCCGGCCGAAGTCGTCGACGAGGAAGACGCCGCCGTTGGCCTTGACGTGCAAGGGAGCCTGGTAGAAGTTCGCCTCGGGGCTGTACTTGAGGTCGAGCATGGCGAGGTTGAGTTCGCCGCCGGTCACGATGACGGGGCGCTTGATCTGGATCCAGCGTGCGTCGATCGTGCCGGTGTTGAGCAGTCGCCGGATCGTCGCCTCGTTGTCCTCGAGGCGGTTGCCGTCGTCGTTCTCGGCCTTCTCGTGGACCGCGCCGTCGTAGAGCGTGATGATGCTGCCCTCGGCGAGGAAGGCGTAGGGGATGTAGATCTCGCCGCCGCAGGTGTTCATGAAGTTGCCGACCGCCTGGGCGATCGAGGTCTTGCCGTTCCCCGGAGGGCCGTAGATGAACACCGACTTGCCGCTGACGATCGAGGGGCCGACGGCGTTGAACAGGTCCTCGCTGACGACGAGATGACTGAAGGCGGCGCGGAGGGATTCGGGCGACACGTCGATCGAGGTGACGGACTGGCGGTAGGTCTGCTCGACGTAGTCCTCGAGGGGGACCGGGGCGGGGCCGACGTAGGCGCTCATCTTGAACGCTTCCTGCGCCCGGCGGCGGCCCAGCTCGGTGAGGTTGAACTTGTAGCTGATGCGCCCGATGAGGTCGCCGCCGAGGACCTCGATACACTTCTCGTGCTTGAGGAACCCGAGGGCTTCTTCGATGACTTTGAAGGGCAAGCAGATGAGTCGGGCCAGGTCGAGGCCGAGCATCCCGCCGCGCGAATACAGGGTCCGCAGGACCATGTCGCTGAGGAAGCCGAGGGTCAGGCCGGTCTGCTGGAGGGATTCGGGGGCGCTGGGCGCTTCCGGGGCACCGCCGATGTCCCAATCCATCCCGCTGTTCATCTTGCTGTGGCTCACGAAATTTCTCCTGCCTCCCGGTGACGAAACGGCGAGGCGACTGGGTTGGTGTGGCTCGTCACCCTGTCACCTTGTCACCTTGTCATCCCCGATGGGAGCATAGTTCATCTTTGGCGCGAATGCACGAGGATCGGAGTCGTGGGGGGAGAACTTTTTCATCATGATGAGCAGCGCGACGCCCATCGTCACGACGCAAATCTGGATGACCCGGCTCCGCGACCCCATGCCGGAGAAGAAGGAGCCTAGTCCCGCCTGCGCCTCCTGGGCGAAGGCGTCGCAGAGCGCGAGGACGACCGAGAGGAGGACCAGCCGACCGAACAAGAGTAGAGGAGTCATGGAAGTCAACCCGTGGATGTGGATCAGGCCGGGCGAACAGGCCGCCCGGCCGACTGAGATCAACTCATCATGGCGACGCGATCAGCGCCCCCCGGCGGCGGCGGCACCGGCGGCGGCACCGGCACCGGCAGCAGCACCGACGGCGGCACCGGCGGCGGCGGCACCAGTGGGGGCACCGCCCCCGGAGCCGCCCGACAGGCCGCCACGGAAGCGTGTGTACATTTGCTGGACCGAATTGTCCACGCCACGCGTGTGGAGTGTGACATCGGACGGATCGTGGACCAGGATCTGGAAGTCAGCACAGCGGCCACTGTTGGAACTCACCAAGAACTTTTGGATGGCCATCGCCCGCAGGGAGTCCAATTCCTGCTTGGCACCCGAGAACCGCTCCGGGCAAGCCGGGTCGTAGGCGAGGTCGTTCGAGGTCGCCAGGTAGACCGTCCGGTCCGGCTCCGGGCGACGACGGGACATGTATTGCAAGTGGGCGAGTCCGCCCTGGGTCAGTCGGTCCGTGCCCGTCTCGAAGTGGTGATTCCACACCGTCTGATCGAGGACGTGGCCGTTGAGGACCTGGGGGGCGAAGGCGCGATTGACGCCCCGCTGGGCCAGGTTGGAATAGCGCTCGGGCCAACAGCGGTCGTAGAGTTCGGTGTTGCTGTGCCCCGTCATCTCCAGTACGGTCGGAGACGGGGGCGGGTTGCCCAGGCGATCTCGCAGCGTGAGCCGTCCGGCTCCTGTGTTGCAAGCCCCTGTCGCGCAGGTTGGGCAGTTCTGTGCGTAGGCTTGAGTGGCGGCAACCGTGCCGCCGAGAACCAGAACCATTGTCCGGGTGAGTCCGTTCATCCCTCTCCCTCCATTAGAGATCCACCATCGTCGTTACTGCTTCAGGATCGTATTGATGATGCTGATAGCCGCAGGTCCCACCAGCACCACGAAGATGCCGGGGAAGATGAAGAGCACAAGGGGGAAGATCAACTGCACCGCCGTCTTCGCTGCCTTCTCTTCGGCTATTTGCTTGCGCCGAGTTCGCATCGAGTCGGATTGTACTCGAAGTGCCTGGGCGATACTCGACACGAAGCGGTCCGCCTGGATCAAAATAGCCGCCAGAGCACGCACATCATCCACCCCCGTCCGAACCCCCAGATCGTGTAGAACCTCGCGGCGCGGTCGGCCCATCTGGAGTTGGAAGTTGGCCAGCGACAATTCCTCGATGAGAACCTTGTGGTGCTTCATCTCCTCGCAGACCCTTCGCAGCCCGGCATCGAGACCGAGGCCCGCTTCGACGCAGACGACCAGCAGGTCGAGCGCGTCGGGTAGCG
The DNA here is from genome assembly GCA_025356615.1 of Planctomycetia bacterium. Taxonomy (GTDB): domain Bacteria; phylum Planctomycetota; class Planctomycetia; order Gemmatales; family Gemmataceae; genus JANXSH01. The sequence continues at coordinate 7,464 of JANXSH010000595.1, forward strand.
AGAGGAATATCTCCTCCTGCCGCTTACTGCGGAGATACCACATCACGATCGCCGGCAGGTAGAACCCGATGCCGGTCATGATGACGATCGGCTTGAGGCCGTCCATCGTCATGCCATACTTCGGCAGGAAGATCGCCAGCGAGGCCAGGAAAAAGGTAATGAAGGTGCCGAAGCGGAGGCCGAGGTAGATCGACACGGCCGAGTCGCTGCGGAAGCCGGCGTTGGCCATCTTGATCCGGAGTGCGGATTGCTCCATCTCGGTCTGCGGCATCAGGGGCTTGGACATCGCCTTGGCGGTCTCCATGATGCCGGCGAAGCGGTCCTTCTTGTTCCCCTTGGGGGTTTCCATCTCGGCCAGCGAGGCGGGCCGGCTCCATCGGTCGAGCCGGTCCGAAGCGCGACTGTTGCGATTGGACATGAGCGTCAGGCCGGCGAAGATCGCCGCCACCACCGCCGCCATGACGACGAGGGGGATGATTTCGTTGAAACCGACTAAAGCGAAGAGAGTCGTCATCTTAGTGCTCAGTATTTGGTGTTTGGTATTTGGTGTTTAGTGTTTGGTGTGGCCGGGGTCGAGCGTAGCGAAAACCCCGGTCGCCTATCACTGGCTTACGTCTTCTGGTGATGCGAGTCCGGCTGCTTCCGGGGTTTTCAACCCCGGCGACATTTCCAAACACCAAACACCTAACACTAAACACTGATTTAGACCTTGATGTTGACGATCTTGCGAATGGTCAGGGCACCCAGGATCTGGGCGATGATGGCGAAGACGCTCATCTTCTTGCCGAGATCCGTCGTCCACAAGGACTCGACGTAGTCCGGCTTCGAGTTGAGCATGAAGCCGAACAGGGCGAACGGGAGGGCGATCAGCACGACGCCCGAGAGGCGGCCTTCGCCGGTCAACGCCTTGACCTGGCCCAGGATGCGGAAGCGTTCGCGGACGACGTAGCCGATCTTGTCGAGGATCTCCGCGAGGTCGCCGCCCGTCGATCGTTGGATGCCGACGGCGGTGACGAAGAACTTGAGGTCCATGTTCGGCACCCGCTCGCACATGGACTTCATGCTCTCCTCGATCGGGATGCCGAGGTTCTGCTCCTCGAAGACCCGCCCGAACTCCGTGGAGATCGGCTCGGGCATTTCCTCGCCGACGACGTGCATCGCCAGCGCGAGACTCTGGCCGGAGCGAAGCGCTCGGGCGACCAGTTCCAGCCCGTCGGATAGTTGGGCCTGGAACTTCTTCAGGCGCGAGGCCCGTTTCATGTACAGCCACAAGAACGGCAGGGTCGAAAGCACGAAGGCGTTGATCGGTGCCAGCCAGAGGGGCAATTTCGCCAGCATCGTGATCGTCGCGCCGAAGGCCGCCAGCACCAAGGCGACCCCGGTCAGGGTGCTGGGTTTGATGTGGCAATCGGCCTGCTCGAAGAGCTTCTGCGGGCTCAAGAATTTGGGAGTGATCGCCTCAAGCAAGGACCGTTTATCGTTCTCGAACGCCGTCTTGCGGAGGATGTCGGTCGCTTGCTGGTCTTTGCGACTTCGCTTGCCTACCAGCAGGTCCAGCCGCGTGGAGGTCTGCGGCCCCTGCTCGCGGAAGACGAACGCGAGGAGGCCGATCACGGCGGTCACGCCGAGAAATACCAGCATGGAGATGATCGTTGGTGTCATGGGGGCTCCTTCGTCGCCAGTTTTCAGTTTTCAGTTTTCAGCCAAGAGGATACCGATCTGCGTCGCGTCGAAAGTATAGGTCAGGTTCTGTTCTCATGCCGACCCTCAAACCGAATTTGATTCAACTGAAAACTGAAAACTGAAAACTTAGTCCCGCAACAACACGCGCTCCTGGAACAGGTTGCTGGGCAGTTTGATGCCGGCGGCCTCGAGGCGGCTGACGAAGGAGGGGCGGACTCCGGTCGCCTCGAATTGGCCGTGGGTGCGTCCGTTCTGGTCGATGCCGATTTGCTTGTAGCGGAAGATCTCCTGCATGATGACCATGTCTTGCTCCATCCCCATCACCTCCGTGATGCTCGTTACTTTGCGAGGGCCGCCCTGGAGACGATTGGCCTGGATGATGAGGTCCACCGCCGAGCAGATCTGCTGCCGCATCGCCTTGAGGGGCAGCTCCATGCCGGCCATCATGATCATCGTCTCGAGGCGGGCCTGGCCGTCGCGGGGCGTGTTGGCGTGCAGGGTCGTCATCGAGCCCGCGTGGCCGGTGTTCATGGCCTGGAGCATGTCGAGCGACTCGGCACCGCGACACTCGCCGATGATGATGCGCTCCGGGCGCATACGCAGGGCGTTGCGGACCAGGTCGCGGCAGGTGATCGCGCCCTTGCCTTCGATGTTCGCCGGGCGTGTCTCGAGGCGGACGACGTGCTCCTGTTGAAGTTGCAACTCGGCGGCGTCCTCGATGGTCACGATGCGCTCGTCGCTGGGGATGAAGCTCGACAGCGTGTTGAGGAGCGTCGTCTTGCCGCAACCCGTACCGCCGCTGATGATGATGTTGAGTCGCGCCTTGATGCACGCCTCCATGAGCATCGCCATCTCGGGCGTGAACGCCTTGTAGTTGAGCAGATCCTCGAGCTTCAGCGGGTTCGCCCCGAAGCGGCGGATCGAGACGCTCGGTCCGTCCAGCGCCAGCGGCGGGATGATCGCGTTGACGCGGCTGCCGTCCGGCAGGCGGGCATCGACCATGGGCGAGGTCTCATCGACGCGCCGGCCGATCTTGGAGACGATGCGGTCGATGATCTGCATCAGGTGTTCGTTGTCGCGGAACTTGACATCGGACTTCTCCATCTTGCCGCGACGCTCGACGAATATCTTCTGCGAGCCGTTGATGAGGATGTCGCTGATCGTCGGATCCTTGAGCAGCACCTCGAGCGGCCCGAAGCCGAACGTCTCGTCGAGGACCTCGTCGATGAGGCGCTCGCGCTCCATGCGGTTGAGCAGGGGGTTCTCGGTGTCGCACAGGCGCTCGACGACGAGGCGGATCTCGCGCCGCAGGGTCTCGCCCTCGAGGTCGCTGACGCGCGACAGGTCGAGCTTCTCCACGAGCTTGCCGTGGATGAGCCGCTTGAGTTCCTCGAAACTCTTGCCGCCCTGGTTGGC
>JANXSH010000628.1 GCA_025356615.1 Planctomycetia bacterium
CCGCCACGTCCAGGCCGTCCTCGAGGAGGCCGGCGGCAACAAGGTGCATGCCGCCCGCGCCCTGGACAACACTCACGGATTCCGGCCTGGCCGCACCTGACTCGTTGTATCGACCTTCGACTTTACGAGGTGCCAGGCCAAGCCGGCGAATGTCAACATCCACGCCGTCAAGGCGATCCACACGAACGCGGCGGGGATCGGGTCCAGGAACGGCAATCCGAATGACCGGATCAGGTTTTGCGTGCAAACAGTATACATGCCCAAAGGGAAGACGGCCGCCCAGTAGCCGTGCTCGTAGGTGAGCGGGACGCGCTCGAACAGGTGCCGCCACGATCCCAAAGCGAGTAGGATGGGGATCCACCACGTCGCCGTCGCCCAGAACAGCAGTGTCATTCCTTTCAGAAAGGGCAACAACTCGGTCAATAGCGGCATCCGGTGGGCCTCGCCGATCAGGCGGACGCCCGCCAGCGTGGAGATGGCCATCGCCCCCATGTTGATCCAGTACGGCGGAGTCAACTCCTTGGGGGAGAGCGGTAGGAACAGGATGCGGTGGAAGATGAGCGCGATCAGCCAGATGTACAACATGCTGCCGACGAGCCAGAACACCAGGGCCGCGAAGAGTGGGGCCTCGGGTGCCTCGGCGGCAAGCGCCGGGACCAGCAGGCAAGCCAGCACGCTGACCGCCTGCGTCCCGACGACCGTGAGCAGCCAGGATCCGTTGAGCCCCTCCTCCGGCTTCGGCTTCGCCGCCCCCTCCATCAGACCCGGCAACATCGCGTAGCTAAGGGCGAGCCAAAACAACACCCCGACGACCAACAGGGCCAGGCCCGCTTCGGCGGCCCCGTACAGCAACACGCACTGGTTGCCCAGCACGCACGGCGCAGCCACGAGCGTGAAGAAGCCGGGTGCCTTCGCGTGGCTTTGCAGGTCGGCGACGAGGCTATCCCGGTGGCGGAAGAGGCGACCGAGGAGAAGGATCCAGAGGACGGCATACAGCCCCACGTTCAGCCAAAAGAGGGCGTAGGCGAGAAGAGGGTATCCCGCACCATTGACGGCGATCGAGACGATGCCCGTCGCCATCACCACCGCGAAGATATTCGGCGGCAACCCCCGCACGCCAAGCCCGAGGCCCGCCGTAGCGATCGGTCCCATGTCACTCCCCCGCCCCCTGGAGATAGAAGACTCGCCGCAGCAGCCAGAGGTTGACCAGGAAGCAGCCCAGGCTCGCGAGCATCGCCGGCCAGACGACGGACGAGTCGCCGCCCAACCAGGCGTTCATCGTCGCCGTGAGCAACCACAGTTGGAGAACCACCAGGAGGGTGACGATCAGGCTGATGCCGCCGAAGATGGTCGCCTTCTGGGCGCGTGTCAGTCGAGGTTTCATACGGTGCGTCGCTCCACTCCCGTGGCAAAGATGAACCCCTCCCGGACAGCGAGCGTGACCCGCGGTAGCGGGCGGCGCGGCGGGCCGGCGATCGGCCGCCCCTCGTTCAACTCGAAGTAGCCGTTGTGGCACGGGCAGCGCAAGTGGCCCCGCTCCGGCTCAGGGATCACGGCGCAGGAGAGGTGGCTGCATTGTTGCCCGTAGGCGACCAGCCGACCGTCCCGCAGGCGGATCAGCAGGCAGGGGTCGTCCTCGCCTGGGTAGCGGAACTCGACCACCCCGAAGGGTGGCACGTCACTCTCGGCGGCGACCTGTTTTTCCGGTAACGGCTCATCGTCTCGCAGCAGACTCATCAGCCCGATCCAACATTGCCCGGCCACGAACGCCCCGCTGGTCATGACGAGGAACTTCGTGAACTCCCGCCGGGCCAGGGCGTCGTCTTCGGGAATGTCGGTCGGGAAGTCCTGGTGCCAGGGCGGCTGCTCGGACAGTGGACGGCCGTCCGGGTACTCGCGGTCTCGGTCACTCGGCGAATGGCTCATGGTTCTATCCTCCTTCCAGGGTCAGGACGTTCAGCGAGATCGAGCGACCCACAGGCGGCTCGTGCATGGCGGCCGTGATGTCCAGTTGATCGAAGGCGCTGTCCTTCGGCACCATCATGTTCACCTTCGTGCGGACCACCTGTTGGCCGAACTGGAACTGGTTGATCGACCGCGAGCGCTTGCGCTGCCGCTCGACCTCCTCGCGGGTGCCGTAGAAGAGTGCCTGACTCGGGCAGACCGTGGCGCACATCGGCTTGCGGCCGGTCGAAGTCCGGTCGTAGCACATGTCGCACTTCATCATCAGGTCGAACTCGGTCATCATCTTGGGCACCCCGAACGGGCAGGCCAATACGCAGTTGTTGCAGGCGATGCAGCGCGGCTTGCGGGCGGTCATGACGCGGCCGTCGTCCGAGCGCTTGATGGCGTCGGCCGGGCAGACATCGGCGCAAGTCGGGGAGTCGCAGTGCATGCACACGGTCGGCACCGTCTGCGTCGAGGTGGCCCGATCGACGTAATCCAGGTGGATCATCGAGTGCCCCTTGTGCGTGTCGCACTCCGAGCAGGCGTGGACGCACGCCTGGCAGCCGATGCAGCGCGCGGGATCGATGAAAAACTCCATCTCGTCACGGTTCATGAGTTCGCGTCTCCCGCTTCACTGGTTGGGTTGGAGCCGACGGGCGTATTCCGGCTCCCCGGATTTCCGCAGTCGCACGGCACAGACTTTGTATTCGGGGATCTTCGACACGGGGTCTTGTGCGGCGATTGTCACCAGGTTGACGCTCCGATCCCCGCCCCAGTGGTACGGGACGAACACCACGTCCGGGCGGATCGTCGTCACCACCTGGCAGCGGACGGTCAGGCTCCCCCGGCGGGACTCGACCGTCACCCAGTCTCCGTCGGCGATGCCGTGTTTGCCCGCCAGGACGGGGTGCAACTCCACCAGCGGCTCGGGGTACTGGTCCACCAGCGGGCCGATGCGGCGCGTCTGGTTGCCGCTGAGGAACATGCTCACCACCCGGCCCGTCGTCAGGATCACGGGGTATTCGTCGTCGGTGTCCTCCGTCGGCGGCTCGTAGGTGATGGCGTGGAACCGGGCCTTGCCATCGAGGAAATAGAACGGGCCGGCTCCCCTGGCGACGGGGTTCCAAGACCCCGGCTCGAAGAGCCTCGGCGTGCCGGGGTGATCGACGGGGGTTCCTTCGGGGTCGGTCGAAGGGCACGGCCAGAAGACGCCCATTCGGGCCTCGATCTTCTCGTAGGTGATGCCCGAGTAGTCCGCAACACCACCCTGCGAGGCCCGGCGCAGCTCCTCGAAGATATCGCGCGAGGAGGCGAACGTAAACCCCCGCTCCCGGCCCATCGCCTTCGCGATGTCCTGGAGGATTCGCCAATCCTGTTTCGCGTCACCGGGCGGCGTGACGGCCTGGTTGATCTTGATGACCCGCCCCTCGGTCGAGCAGACGGTCCCCTCGTCCTCCTCGTGCTGAGACCCAGGCAGGACCACGTCGGCGAACCGGGCCGTCTCGCTCATGAAGAAGTCCACGTTGGCCACGAACTCCAACTTCTGGAGCATCCGCTTGATGAAGGCGCTGTCCGGCAGCGAGACGACCGGGTTGAACGACCACGACAGCAGCCCCTTGATCTCGCCCCGCTCGACCTTGCGGAAGAGTTCGTAGCAATCGACCCCCGCGTGCGGCAGTTCCGGCTCGGGGATGTCCCAGACGGCGGCGACGTGTCGGCGGTGTTCCGGGTTCTCGATGTCGCGCCCGCCGGGCAACTGGTCGCACTTCTGGCCGTGTTCTCGGCCGCCCTGCCCGTTGCCCTGCCCGGTGATCGTGGAATAGCCGCAGCCCGGCCGGCCGATCCGCCCGGACGCCAGCACGATGTCGATCGACGCCAGGCAGTTGTTGACCCCACTTCGGTGCTGCTCCATGCCGCGCGCGTGCATCAGGTAGCTGGTCTTCGCCGTCCCCCACCACTCGGCGGCCTGGCGGATCGCCCGCTCGGCGATGCCGGTGACCTCGGCCGTCTTTCGCGGTGTCCAGTCGCGGACCGCCTCGGCGGCCTTCTCGAAGCCGACGGTGTGGTCGCGGATGAAGGCGTGGTCCAGCCAGTCGTTCTCGATCATCAGGTGCAGGACGCCGGCGAACAGGGCGGCATCGCGGCCGGGTTTGATCGGCAGGATGAGGTCGCAGGTCCGGGCCAGCGGGGTGATGCGGGGATCGACATTGATGATCCTCGCCCCGTTCTCGCGCGCCTGCCAGATGTAACTCGTGGTGATCGGGGCGCACTCGGCGACGTTCGCGCCGCCGATCCAGATGACCTCGGCGAGCGGGATATCGCTCGTCGGGTTGGCGGCCCGGTCGATGCCGAACGCCTTCTTGTTCGCCGCCGCAGCGCTGACCATGCACAGCCGGCCGTTGTAGTCGATGTGACGGGTCTTCAGGGCCACCCGCGCGAACTTGCCGAGCAGGTAGCACTTCTCGGTGGTCATGCTGGCCCCGCCGAGGACGGCGAAGGCGTCGTTGCCGTACTTCGCCTGGATGCGGGCGATCTCGGAGGCGACGCGCCGGATCGCCTCGTCGTAAGGGGCGGCCCGGAACCCTTCGGGGCGCGACGGGTCGCGGACGTAGGCGCTGGTGAGCCGGTCGTGGTGCGACCCTTGCAGGTAGCGGCGCACCCCCTTGGGACAGAGCATTCCCTTGTTGAACGGGAACTCCTCCCACGGCTCGAAGCCGACCACCTCGTTGTCCTTGACCTTCAGCTGGATGCCGCACTGCTGGCCGCAGAAGCAGCAGTGCGTCTTGACCAGCCGGTCCGGGTCGAGCGACGAGTCGAGTCGCCTGCCGGTCGGGTAGGACTTCAGCGGCCCGAACTTCGCCAGGAGTTCCGGCGTCAGGGGCGGTTCAGCGGCCATCAGACCCTCCGTTCTCCGTCGCGGCCGCCCACAGGCGTCCCTGGGCGAGGGCGAGCATCTTCCGCCGGCAGGTCGGGCAAACGTGTTGGTAGTGCCCGGCCGGGTGGCCGGGCCAATCGTAGCGGTAGCCGAGTTCGCGCTCGACGACGATCAGGTCGTCGATGTGGATCTTCGCCGCGTAGGGAACCCCGCAGCGGGCGCAGGCGGCCTGCTCCCCCTCCCCGCCGGCGTCCTTGTAGAACTTGATCGCGAGCTGCGCGGGCCGCTGGAAGATGTGGAAGAACTTGCCGAAGGGGAGCCAGAGGAGGGTGAAGATCACCGTGACCGCGTGCGTGATCGACAGGAACTCGTAGCCGTAGCCCTTGAGCCAGGTGTAGCTGACCGTCAGCATCAGCCCCGTGGCGCTGACGGCGAAGAGCATGAAGAGGGGCAGGATGTCCTCTTGCAGGCTCTGTTGGGCGGCGGCCGCGTGGTCGCGCAGTCGCCGGCGCAGGGCCAAGAACACGCCCGCGATCACCAGGAAGGAGGACCAGACCAGGCCGTGGAAGACGAGGAGGCCGATCAAGGACTCGTGGCGGAACGCGACGGTCGGGAAGCCGAATACGAAGACGCGGTACATCGACAGGTCGCCGGGGACCGTCTCGAAGTAGACCCAGCCGAACACGAGGGGGAAGGTGATCGCGGCGGCGAGGATGCAGCCCCACATGAGCAGCATGTGTGCCAGCCCGCGCGGCCGACTGCGCCGCCAGATGAAAAGGTTCAGCAGAAACACGCCGACGAACCGAGTCACGAAGCCCTTGAGACTCTGGAAGAGGTGTCCCGTCCGTAGAAACGACTGCCAGCCGCGCCGCCAGTACATGCGGGTCGGTGGCCGCTGCAGCCACATGGAGTAGCGGTAGCCGAGGCCGAAGGCGGCGAAGAGGCAGGCGAAGGTGTAGCCGACGAGGGCGGCGTCGATGTGCCGCAGGTTGCGCGACCCGACGAAGATGGCGACCGCCAGTAGGCCGGCCGCGAGGAGCCCCCAGCCGATCGCTTTCCACCGTTCGAGACCCATGTGAGTGTACTCCGCCTCGAGGGAGATTGCGCTCAGCCGCTCGTTCGTGCCCCGGTGGCCTTTGTACGGGGACGGGGGAGTGGCGGCGAGGGGGCCGGCCCACGACCCCTCGCCAAGGAGGCCAGCGGGGCGACGGTGTACTCGCGGATTGTCTTCGGCGACGCCCCCTTCCCGTAGCCGACGCCGGGCAGGGAGTGCCGGCTGATCGGGAACGTCACAGCCTGGACTCCCAGGCCGAGGAGTGCGGGCAGCGCGGCGCGTGTGAACGCCTCCTTGCCTTCGGGAAGCTCGGGGAGCTACCGGCCCCTCTTCATCTCCCCGACGAGGCCGAGTCAGTCCTCGAGTCCACGGAGTTCTCCCGCGATGGCGCACGGGAAAGACGGCATTCGCTGGTCGATCCGTTGCCATTCCTTGATTGATCTCATTCCCCGCCGTATCATCTCCTCGGGCCACACTCCACACAGGGGTACACCTCGTGGGCTTAGAGAATCGGCACTACTTTCGCGACGGCAGATACTCCGATAGTTTCTCGGGCTGGGGGTTGGACTTCACCCCCGTCGTCAAGAAACTCATCATCGCCAACGTCGTCGTCTTCCTCCTGCAAATCTTTTTCACCCGCCCCGTCCCTCACCAGATCCCCGCAGATTTCGAGGAGGCCACGAAGGATCTCCCCGCCGACAAGGACGGTGCCGATCACGAGAAGAGCGAGGAAGCCTTGCGCAAGGTTCGCGAGCGCATGGAAGAGATGTGGGAGCGAATGCCCGGAAGTCGCGCATCTGTCGTGCAGGAATGGTTCGAGCTGGATCCGAAGAAGACGATCCAATGGGGCCAGGTCTGGCGTCTGCTGACCTGCGCGTTCTGCCACGACCGGCTGTCGATCTGGCACATCCTGTTCAACATGCTGATGCTGTACTGGTTCGGCACGCGCCTGGAGCGCATGTACGGGTCGCGCGAGTTCCTGCTCTTCTACCTGACGGCGGCGGTCTGCTCGTCGTTGGCCTATGTGGGCCTGGCCCTCTACACCGACTCGAACACGCCAGCCATCGGGGCTTCCGGGGCGGTCATGGGGGTGATGATGCTCTACGTCATCTTCTACCCCAACGAGACGATGCTGATATTCTGGCTGATCCCCGTACCGCTGTGGCTCTTGCTGAGCGTGTATGTGCTGTACGACCTGCACCCGGTGTTGCTGGCGCTGGCGGGCGACCGTGTGTTCACCGGCGTCGCACACGCCGGCCACCTCGGCGGGCTGGCGTTCGGCTTCATCTACTGGAAGTGGAGCCTGCGGCTGGAGGCCGTGTTCGTGCGCGCGGTCCGACGCTGGCCGCGCCGGGAGCGGGCACTTTACCGCGAGCGGGAGATCCTACCGTTCACCGAGCGAGACGCCCTGTCGGAGCGGGTCGATGAGGTGTTGCGGAAGATCAGCGAGCGGGGCAAGGAAAGCCTCACGGACGAGGAGCGCGACATCTTGATCCGGGCGAGCGAAAAGTTCCGGGGGAAGAAGTAGGGACACGGATCGCACGTCACCCGTTGTCAGACGGCACGAAGCTCCTACCAATGAAGACATGAAGATGCGCGGCGCAACTCGTTCCCGAGCGAGCCGCATCGGCGGCGAGCTGGCCCGGCTCTACCCCGATGCCCGCTGTTCGCTCGACTTCGACAGCCCCTTCCAACTCCTCGTCGCGACGATCCTCTCGGCCCAATGCACCGACGTGCGGGTCAACCTCGTCACCCCGGCGCTGTTCGCGAAATTCCCCGACGCAGAGACGATGGCTCAGGCCGACCTCGCGGAAGTCGAGACGCTCATCAAGTCCACAGGGTTCTACCACAACAAGGCCAAGAACATCCTGGCGTGTGCCGGTCGACTCGTCGCGGGCCACGGCGGCGAGGTGCCCTGCACGATGGAACAGCTCGTCCCCCTCGCTGGGGTCGGTCGCAAGACGGCGAACGTCATCCTGGGCAACGCCTTCGGCGTGCCGGGTTTGCCCGTCGATACGCACGTCGGCCGACTGAGCCAGCGCCTCGCCCTCACACGATCGACCGACCCCGTACAGATCGAACGCGACCTGACCGCCATCGTGCCGAAGAAAGACTGGACCGCGTTCGGCCTCCGCATGATCTATCATGGCCGGGAGGTGTGCCATTCGCGCTCGCCGAGGTGCGAAGCGTGTACGCTGTCGCGGATGTGCCCCAAGGTGGGCGTGAAGAGGCCGGCGAGCGGGGCGGCCCCCGAAGAAGGAATAGAGACGATCTCTCGAGGAACCATTCGGGGAACCGCAGACCAGGTCGAGTGAGTGAATCGCGCGATGAGCGGGAGCGCCTACCTCCCTCGAGACCAATCCCCCCGGCTCTTGCGACAGGTGGGCGCTACGCGGCGTCCTGTTCCTTGGGATCGTCTCGCGTCGCGGCTGCGTGGGGAGTTCGCCACAGAGGCACCGACTAGAGTTTAGCACTACAGCGCTACATACAGGAATGTATGGGGGAATCAGTCCCCTCTCCCCCTGTACTCCATTGGTATCCACACGAGTGAAAAGGTGAGGTCTCTCAGAGGCTGACCCCACCCCCCAGCCCCCTCCCCTAAAGGGGAGGGGGAGCCGGAGGCATGTCGGAAGGGGTGAAGTCTCCCACGGGCCGGTCTTG
>JANXSH010000662.1 GCA_025356615.1 Planctomycetia bacterium
GCCGCCGGACTGCCCCAAATGACACGGACCACGAACGGAGGCCACGGCCGTAGGAAAGCAGCCATGTTCCGTTCGAGGACATGGACCCGTTCATTCGTCTCTGACAGGCTAACAGGATAGACTCGAATCGATAGGTAGGCCCCGCGAGCCGGGCGGAGTTGGTCCGGCTCGGCTCGCGGATCTACTGCTGTTATTACCCCGCACGGAAGTTGTTCGAGGGGAAGGTTTCGGGGTCAGGCTTCATGGCATGCGCCCTTGGCCGCAGGCGGCGCAGAGGGTTTTGAGGGTTTTGAGCGTTTTGAGCACGCCTCGAACTTCTGGGGACACTTCCCAGTTACCGCCAACGGGTGCCGATGGGGGTTTATAGGGTTTCCAGGGTTTCTAGCGAGGCACGCGATGATGTGTGAGGCACATTCGTGCCGAGGTAATACCCTCCTCGGACCATCCCTTTTTATGCCCTACCCTACCCCACCCGCAGATTCACTCGGCTCAGCATCGAGGCGTTCGACCAACAGGGGATGCTGTTCGACTCGTTCGATTCGGAGAAGCCGGAGAGATGAGTAAAAGAATTCCCGATGAGAATTGTTGGACCGGCAATTATCGCTTCTTCTCCTTCCCTTCGTGTTCGCGAGCCCAATTCTTGTCTTCGCGCTCGAACGCCTGGCGGACGGCCTTCCGAACCTCCTTCCACTGCGCCTCGGTGGGAGCCGGGGCGGGAGGGATATCGCTGCCGAGGGTGAGGACCATGCGGTGAGTCGATACAAACGGTACATCGACGCCGAGGATGGTCGCCATCTTCAACGCGACGAAATTCCGCACGGAGAGGACGGGGAACTGCGATCCCGCGTAGGAGTCTTTGAATCGTTCGGGATTCGAGCGTGCGTCTCGGACGGTCGCGTCGTCGAGAAACGCCGCCAGCAGCCGCAACTGCCTGATCCGACCGCTCGGGGTGTTATTGTCGTACACATTCTCGAGGAGTTCCATCCGCAGGCCGACGCTGCTCCGGCGAGCGACAGTTCGGAGTTCGTTCCAGAGGTCCGGTTCGTCGGCGAGGACGATGAATCGCGCGAATCGAGCTTCTTCGGCATCCCCATAGGAACCTTTGACATCCCGAGGAAGGTCGCGCAACGTCTTGCGGACGACCTCGAGAAAGTAGGGCCGATCCAACTCGAGCAACTGGTCGAGTGCCCCGCTACGGTGCTTCAGGTTCTTTCGCGTCGCACCGTCCCGCAGCAATTTCAGCTTCTCGTCGAGGGGAAGGGAACTGTCGGCGATCGCTTCCGCGAGACTCGAACTGTCGATATCAGGATGATCGTCGAGGATCTTTCGATACAGGCCGGGCAGGCGGCGGGGATAGCGCTTCCGCAGCACCTCGAGTTGATAGGGATCGAAGCACCCCTGGTCCCTGTTCAGAGCGTGACGGAGGGCGTATTTCTCCTGCCCCAGTGCGCGTGCTTCTTTCCACCACTTCTCCGCGATCGGCTTGGAGATTTCGTCACTCAAACCATCGCCGGCAATTTCTCCGAGGAGATAGACAACCACGTCTTTGATCTTGTCATGCCTGGCGGGGTTGTTCATGAATCCCCCCCTCGAGCATCGCGTCATCCGCTCATCGTCCAGATGGTCGATCAGGGCCGGCACCGCCCCGAATCCCAGTTCGAGGAGTTCATCACTGATCGTCCCTCTGTTTTTCTTCTGAGGATTGGCGACGAGGGCACCGATCAGCGCTTGTGCCTTGCCGGGCTTCGCCTTCCGGGGTCGTAGGGCGGCCTCGAGGGAGTTGATGATGTCGAGGTGGTCGGGTGTTCGTAATTCCTTGACCGCCGCGCTGAGTGCTTTCAGACGAGGAAGAACCTCGCGCCAGTCGCGGTCGGCCTCACAGATCTCCCATTCCCAGTATTCCCAAGCGTAATGACGCAGCAGGCCGAGAGTTTGGGGATGTTTCTCCTGCGCCTGTGCGAGAAGTTCCTCGGCCAGATCGACCCAGCCGAGTGAATGGCACTGCAAGGCGAAGCAGAGGTTGTCGTACACCGAACCGTTCGCCTCGCGAGCCGACCGGGCAGTCGGCTCGACCCGCTTGTTGTCGGGAGTGATTTTCGTAATTTCCCAGCATTTGATCCCGCGCCGGAGGAACGGTCCTGATTTCTCCGTTGTCAAGAAGGCCAGAGAATACTGCGCGGGCCTGGGCTTCCCGTTGAAGAGATGAGGGGGGGTGGTCTCGTATCGAACCAGCCGAGCATCCTTCGGCGGCAGCGGTAGACCGTAGCGGCGATATTCCGCGAGGAACTCGTCGAGTCGGACCCGAGCATCCCGTGGTGGTGGCGCAACCGCCCTGGCGGTCGTCGTGAAGAACCCGACGGCCAAGGCGGCGATCAGCGAGAACGCAAGACGAAGCGAGACGTGGCGGCTGAGCATGACCGACCTCCGAGTTTTGCACCACGAGACCAGTGGTCCATCGAGTCATTATAGTCGAAAGTCGTGGGACGGATCGGACATCCATCCCACGACAAGTAGACATTCGCTGGACAGGCAGGTGAGACCGGCGGGGACGCCGGTCCCACCGGAGAGACCTCCAACCACTCACTCGTCCTCGTCCACGACGACCTTCGCGTTCTTCACGATGTTCGCCTGGACCATCGCGGGCACCTGGTCGTAGTGGCTGAACGACATCGAGTAGCTGCCCATGCCGGCCGTCATCGAGTCGAGCGCCGCCTTGTAGCGTGCCATCTCGGACAGCGGCGCGATGCCCGAGATGACCGTCATGTCGCCCGGAAGGCTGTCCTGGTTCTCGATCCGCGAGCGCTTCGTGTTCAGGTCGCCGAGGATCGCCCCGGTGTACTTCGCGGGCACCGTCACCTCGATGTGGACGATCGGCTCGAGCAGGACGGGCCGGCCCGCCAGGAAGGCGTTCTTGAACGCGATCCGGCCCGCCGTCTTGAATGCGGCTTCGGAGCTGTCCACGTCGTGATACTTGCCGAAGTAGACCTCGACGGCCACGTCCTGGAGACGGTATCCCGCCAACGCGCCGCGCTCGAGCAACTCCTTGCAGCCCTTCTCGATGGCGGGGACGAACTGCGCGGGGATCGTCCCGCCGACGATGGTGTCGATGAAGCCGAAGTTGTGGACCGGGTCGTAGTGGCAGTGGTCCTCGCGGATCTTCTCGAAGTGCGACTTGTTGGCGAAGTCGGCGAAGAACCGCTCCTTCGTGTGGATGTCGCGCGCCAGCGGGTAGACGCGCAGGTGGACCTCGCCGAACTGCCCCCGGCCGCCGCTCTGCTTCCGGTGGCGGTGCTGGCCCTCGGCCTTGGCCGTGAGCGTCTCGCGGTAGGCGATCTTCGGCTCGTGGGTCACGATCTCGAGGTGGAAGCGCCGCTTGAGGCGCTCCTGCATGATGTCGAGGTGCAGCTGGCTCATGCCGGTGATTACCATCTCGTGCGTCTGCTCGTCGCGGGTGACGAGGAAGGTCGGATCCTCGCTGGCGATCTTGGCGAGGCTGCTCGATATCTTCACCTCGTCCCCGCGCGTCTTGGGGTGGACGGCGAGGCCGAAGAGCGGGCGCGGGAACGGGTTGTCCGCCAGGCGCGGCGGGTGGGCGGTCGTGCCGAGCGTGTCGCCGATGTGCAGATCCTCGACCTTGCTGACCGCGACGATGTCGCCGGCGACCGCCTCGGTGACGGGGGTCGATTTGTGGCCCTGCATGAGCATGACGCCGCCGCACCGCGAGCCGCGCTCGGTCCGCGCGTTGATGAGCTGCTTGTCCGCCTGGAACGTCCCTTGGAGGATGCGGACGAAACTCAGGTTGCCGACGAACTTGTCGGCGATGTTCTTGAACACGAGGCCGACGCACTCGGCGGAGGCGTCCGGCTTCAACTCCATCTCGACCGTGGAGGGGCCGACCTTGCGGCTCACCTTGCGATGCTCCCCCTGGAGCGGGGAGAGGGCGAACGCCGTCAGCGCGTCGAGCAGCTCGGGGATGCCGATGCCCTTCTTGGCCGCCGTGCAGAAGATCGGGATGACCGTCCCGGCGGCGAGGGCCTTGGGCATCGCTGCGGCGAGGTCTTCGCCGGAGACATCGCCCTCCTCGAAGAATTTTTCCATGAGAGGCTCGTCCGACTCGACGACGGCATCGACGAGTTGGGCGCGGGCGGCGACGAGGTCCACCGGACAGCCGGGCGGCACCTGCGCGGGGGGGGTAAGGATGCCGACGACGCCCGAGAGGCCGGGGCCGGGGTTGATCGGCGCGTTGAACAGGACGCAGCCCTTGCCGAACGTCTCGCGGAGGGCGGAGTAGACCTCCATGAACCGGACGTTGTCGGCGTCCAGTTTGTTGATGATGAGGATGCGGGCCAGGCCGCGCTTGCCGGCTTCCGCAAACATGCGGCGCGTGTTGACCTCGACCCCCTGGACGCCGGAGACGACGATGGCGACGGTCTCCACGGCGGGCAGAGCGCCGAGGGCGTTGCCGATGAAATCGGGGGCACCGGGGGTGTCGAGGAGGTTGACGTGGCGTCCCTTGTGTTCGAAGTGCAGGACGCTAGTGTCGATCGAGAAGTGGTGGTGCTTCTCCTCGTCGTCGTAATCGGAGTAGCTGGAGCCGTCGTCTACGCTACCCTTGCGATCGACGGCGTGGGACTGGAAGAGTAGGGCGTCGGCAAGTGAGGTCTTGCCCGACGCCCGATGTCCTGACAGGGCGAGATTCCGAATGTCTTCAGTACGATGTTTCATCATGGGAGAGACTCCAGACGAGAAGATCGGAACGAATGAACGGCCTGGGACAGTCCGTATCCCTAGCTGGGGCTGGGATGGTGCGAGTCGATTAGCGGGTGGGAACCTCCTTTCGGGCGAGGACGATGGCGGCAGCGAGGTCGAGCCGACCTTCGTACAGGGCGCGGCCGATGATGGCACCGGGCAGGCCGGCCCGGCTCAGGGCGGCGATGTCGTCGAGCGTGGTGACGCCGCCGCTGGCGATCACGGAGACCGACGGCACCGCGCGGGCGAGTTCGGCGGTTGCTTCGACGCTCGGCCCGGCGAGCATTCCATCTCGACCGATGTCCGTGAAGATGAGTGCGGCGGGGGGCCAGTCGGCGCACCTCCGCGCCAGGTCGATCACGGTCACGTCGGAGGCGTGGAGCCAACCTTCGGTGGCGACTCGCCCGTCTCGCGCGTCGATGCCGAGC
>JANXSH010000673.1 GCA_025356615.1 Planctomycetia bacterium
GATTGCTCACCCCCGCGACGGTCGAGGTGCCGATCCTGGCGACGACCCGATCGAGCCTGATGCGCGAACTGGTCCGGCTCGCCGGGCAGTCGTGGCAGGTCTACGACGCCGACGCCGTCCGCGAGGCGATCGAACAGCGCGAGACGCAGGGCAGCACCGCCCTCGCCGGCGGCGTCGCGGTGCCCCACCCGCATCGGCCCCTGCCGAACAGTGTGTTGGGTGACAGCGTCGTCGCGTTCGCCCGGACCTCGCGCGGGATCCCCTTCGGCGGCCCCGGCGACGGGCTGACTGATCTCTTCTTCCTCGTGCTGAGTTCCGACGCGGCGACGCACTTGCGCGTCCTGGCCCGCTTGGGCCGACTGATGCTGCGCGACGGACTCATCGATTCCCTCCGCGCGGCGGAGAGTGGCGACGAGGCGCATGAACTCCTCTTAGCGGCGGAGCAAGAGTTGCTGATGAGTTGACACCCCTTTTCCGAGGTCGCCATGAGAGCCTGTTGTACGGTCGCCTTCCTGGGCCTGATGCTGATCGGCTGCGGGGACGAGAAGAAATCCTCTACTGCAAAGGATCGTAGTTCCAAGGACCAGGCAAAAAAAGAGAATCGGAACGCGAACAACAAGCCAGATGTTGCGGGAGAGCCAGCCCCGGCAGGTGCGGGTGGGGAGAAGCCCGGTGCGCCAGCCGATCTGAAGCCGCAAACGCGAATGGTCATCTACACCGGGCGGGTCGAATTGCTCGTCGATGATTTCGACGAAGGTCAGGCCAAATTGGCGAGTGTGATCGAGGCGAACAAGGCGTATGTCGCCCACAGCGAGACGATCGGCGAGCCGGGCACCCCGCGTTCGGGCAAGTGGACGCTGCGCGTGCCCGTGGCGGGGTTCGACACTCTCATGGACGCCATCGCGGGCCTGGGCGAGGCACGCAAGAAGAGCAAGGACAGCGACGACGTGACGGATCGCTACTTCGACACCAAGGCCACGGTCGTCAACCTCGAAGCGAGCGAGAAGACTTTGCGCGAGCTGTACAAGCAGCACCAGGTCGCCGGGAAATTGCCCGAGATCCTGGAGGTGGGCCGAGAAGTGACGCGCGTCCGGGGCGAGATCGACGTCCGAGTCGGCCAGATGAAGCGATGGGAAAGCCTCACCGACTATTCGACGCTCGAGGTGTCGATGCGTGATCGAAAGGGCTACGTCCCGCCCGAGTCGCCCGAGTTCGACACGCAGATCGGCCGGACGTGGACTACCTCTCTCGAGGCACTCATCAGCACGGGCAAGGGGGTCGTTTTGTTCGCCGTCGCCGTCGCCCCCTGGCTGGGCGTGCTGCTCGTCCTCGGGCTGCTCGTCGGCTTGCCTATTCGCCTCCTGCGGCGGAGGGCGAAATCGCCGCCCGTCATTTCGCCTTCCCCACCAACTCTGTCAGATACTTGACCGGAACCGAGCCTTGTGACATCACCGCCTCATGGAATCGGCCCAGGCTAAACTTGTCGCCTTGCTCGCGCTGCACCTTCTGTCGGAGTTTGTAGATCGCCATCCGGCCCACGAAGTACGTCGAGAGCTGGCAAGAACTCAGTTTCGCCCGGACGACCTTGCCGACCGCCTCGCCCTCGGACTGGAACGCCTCGGCGGTCATGAACGCGACGGCCTGCTCGTCGGTCATCTCCGTGCAGTGCATCTTGTGGTCGAGGATGGCGTTGGCGACGGCGCGGAGATAGAACTTAAGTTGATTGAGCCGAAGTGCCAGGTCGCCCTCGCCGTAACCCTGGTCGAGCATCATCTGTTCGGTGTAGACGGCCCAGCCTTCGATGAACACGCCCGACGACAGCACGCGGCGGATCAGCGACGGGTGGCGGTTGGCGTACTCGAGCTGGACGTAGTGCCCCGGATACGCCTCGTGGATTGTCAGCAGGTGGAGCATGTGCCGGTTGTACTCCTGTAGCAGGCTCTCCTTGCGCCGCGCGTCCCAGTGCGACGGCGGCGGGCTGATGGCGTAGTAGCTCGACGCCTTCGGGTCGAGCGGCGGGGCGGCATTCAGGTACGCCACCGAGAAGCCGCGCTGGAACTCCGGCATTTCGATCACCCGGCAGCGGTCCGGGTCCGGGAGTTTCAGAATGTCTTTGGCCGTAATGAACGCTTTGATCTTCTCGGAATACGTCTTGGCGTCCTTGACGAGGTCTTCCGCCTTACTGTGGTCGTTGTTCAGCACGCCCAGGACGCGCGTGATCGTCTCCCGTCGGCCCTCTTTGTCGTCGGCGGGCAGCGCCTTGCCCGGCTGGGTCTTGTGCCAGAGTTGGCGCGCGACGACGTACATCTCGTTGCGGACGCGCGTGAACTCCGTCTCGGCGTCGCTCAGGACGGTCGCGGCGTCCATCCCGGCGTTGAGTTCGAGTTCGAGCTTCTTCGCGAACTTCTCCTTGCCTAGTCGCCATTCACCCTTCGCTCGGGGCACGAGCTTCTTTTCGAGGAACACTTGGTAGTCTTCGAGCGCGGCGACGGCACGGCGCGCACCGGCACTCAGCGGACTCGTCTTCGGATCCTCGCCGCTGAGGTCGAAGAGGCCGGACTTGTAGAAGTCGATCGCCCCCTTGTTCTGGCGCACGGCGGTCTCGGCGAACACCTTCGGCGGGTTGCCGAGCGTCGCTTTCGCCGCCGACACGATGCGCGGGATCGAGTCGATGCGCGAGGCGGCGTTCCTGACGTTGTCGAGTTTCGGCAACGTGGACTGCGTGAAGAGGTAGTAGACGCTCTCGCTGAGGTATTCGTTGAACGAGCGCGGGTCTTCCTCGAACGGCTTGCTGGTCTGGGCGAGCCAGAGGCGGTAGTCGAGGTCGTGGAGGAAGATTTCGCGATCGATCTGCCCGGCGCGCGTGAGCTTCTTCGCGTCGATCTCGGCGGACAGCGCTTCTTTCGTCTTACGCCAGCGCTCGACCCACGCAGCCCGCGCCTTAACCGAGATGTCGTCGAGCCGGTGGTCGTAGCGATGGTCGCCCGCCCTGGTCGCCTCCATCGGACGGGCCTTGAACTCGGCCTCGAGGAAGGATTTGAACAGCGCGGCGAGGCGCTGGTCTTCGGTCGCTGCGTCCCGACCGACGGCCGTCAGGGCTAGGAAGGTCAAGGCGAGTAGGAGGAGGAGCAGGCGTCGCATGGGATTGCCTTTTGAATCAAGGGGCTAGAGGATTGTGATACGGTCGCCGAAGTGACGTTGCAATAGATCGGTTCCGTACCCGACCGAGACGGTGAGCCGAGTCAGGTTTTCCAGGCCAGGCGTCGCGACGATGGCGGCGGCGGGTTCCTCGTCGATGGGAATGAGTTGTACGTCCAGTTCGCGAAGATTCGTACCGAGCGGAGAACGAAGGAGTGAGACGATATCCGCGCCGGTGATGTTGGTCAGCGTCAAGTCCAGTACCCGGAGACCTCTCAGGTTCGACGAACTGATCAGCGCGCGAAGCCCGTCCGAGCCGATCTGACAGCCGCCGAGCTCGAGAGTCGTCAAGTTGGTGAGGAACATCGACCGGGAGAGGGCCGTCGCCCCCGCTTCCCCGATCAGACAGCGGACGAGGCGGAGTTCGCGAAGTTCGCTTAGGCCGGGGCAACTCGCGAGGAGGCGGGCACCGCCGTCAGCGATATTGTTGTGGGACAGGTCCAGGGAGCGGAGCCGGGGCCACGAGGCTGGTGTCGTGAGGAGCTTGACCCCGGCCGCCGTCAGCCCGCATACCGTGAGC
This sequence comes from Planctomycetia bacterium, assembly GCA_025356615.1. Lineage (GTDB taxonomy): Bacteria > Planctomycetota > Planctomycetia > Gemmatales > Gemmataceae > JANXSH01. Next base: position 3,719 of record JANXSH010000673.1, read on the forward strand.
TGCAACGTTTCGAGTTCCGTAAGGTTTGGCGCGGAGGCGAGTCGTGCCGCGCCTTCGTCGCCGACGGACACACTCTCGAGAAGCAGGTGTCGGAGCGCCCGGAAACCAACACTCGTACTGAGGATACGCGAGCAGCCCGGTCCCAGCCGGGTACTCCCCCCTTGAACCCACTGATACCGGAAATGGAAGGTTCGCAGTCGGCACGTCTTCCCAAGAACTTCCAACTCTTCGTCGCCGAAATTCCCCGTCGGGAACTCCAGTCCGCGCACCCGGTCGATGCCCGGCGACCGCGCCAGTCGGCGGACCGTGTTCGGCGTCACCTGGTGGATGCACACCATCTCGAGCGGAGACGCCGCGAGCATGGCGAGCCCCTGACTCCGCCATACGTTGTAGTTCGGCAGAGACACCCCGTCGATGAAGCCGCGACGGAAGGCATTGCCCCAGACGACCTTCGGCAACCCGGGCAACTCGGCCCGCCACGTCTCGCCGTGTTGACGCAGCAACTCCGCTTCGCGCAAGGTCATCGCCTCGTCATCGTCATCGACCTCCTCCAGCGCGCATTGCAGGCGGATGAACTCGGCGCGGTCACTCTCGCCGTGGTCGTCGAGCCAGTCGGCGTAGATGAGCCGGTGGGCGTCGTCGTCCGGCTCTTCGCAGATCGCCTTCAGGAAGCCTGGATGATTCATGGGCGGGTCTCGCGTCAGATCACGGTCCCGTCCGGGACGACGGTCCCGCGCGGCACGACGACGATGCCGTCGCGGATGACGTACATCTCCGTTTCCGCGTCACGCCTCTTCGCCTGGTTGGTGATGCGCACGTTACGGCCGATGCGGCAATCCTTATCGACGATGGCGCGGACGATCGTCGTGCCCTCGCCGATGCCGATGTCGGGGATGCCCTTGACGCGGTTCTCGGCGCGGTCGGCATCGCTCTCGTAGCGGTCGGCCCCAGTGAGGACGGTGTCGCGCAGGACGGCGTTCTTGCCGACGAGGGTCCGCTGGCCGATGACGCACCGCTCGATGACGGCCCCCTCCTCGATGAAACAGCCGTCGCTGACCAGAGCGTGGTCGAGCCGACTCGCCTGGACGTGGGCCGTGGGCAGGTTCCTCATGCGCGTGAAGATGACGCCGTCGGGGCTGTGGAAGTCGAACGGCGGGGCGTCCCCTGCCAACGCTAAATGGGCCTCGTAGTAGCTGCGGATCGAGGTGCCGAGGTCCGCCCAGTAGTCGGTGAAGAGATGGGCCTGGACGTTGTGCGTCTGGAGCATGGGGATGAAGTGCTGCGTGACGAGGTCGTTGTCCTGGGGGGTGCGTGTGAGCAGATCGAGCAACACCTCGCGTTTGCACAGGTAGATGCCCATGTTCGCGAGGTAGTCCTTGCCGGCGGCGTGGAGGCCACGATCCTGGAGCCAGTCGGCGGGGGCGCGGAGGGCGTCGAGCTGGGAGTCGAGGCGAGGCTTCTCGACGAGTTCGAGCAGCCGGTGCGAGTCGTCCACGCGCACGATACCGAGGCCGGACGCCTGGTGCCGTCGTACCGGGGCGACGGCGATGGTGATGTCGGCGTTGGTCGCGCGGTGGGTCTGGAGCATGTCGTTGAAGTTCATGCGATACAGGCCGTCGCCGCTGAGGATCAGCACGTCCCGGCTGTGGTCATCGACGAGGTAGCGGATGTTCTGGCGCAGCGCGTCGGCGGTGCCGCGATACCAGTCGGACCCCTCGTTGGTCTGTTGCGCGGCAAGGACTTCGACGAAGCCCCGGCGGAAGGGGGCGAACTTATAGGTGTTCGCGATGTGGTGGTGGAGGCTGACGCTGAGGAACTGCGTGAGGACGTACAGGCGTATCAGGCCGCTGTTGATGCAGTTGCTGACGGGGATGTCGATGAGGCGGTACTTGCCCGCGACGGGGACGGCGGGGACGCTGCGGTGCCGGGTCAGTGGGTGCAAGGCCGACCCGCGTCCGCCGCCCAGGAGGAAACCTATCACGTTCTGCATCACTCTGCCCTCTTCGGCTCCGGTCGATTCGTCGCGGTTGGATAACAGATGGTATCGCACATCGGGAGAGGCGCGGCAAGGGAGGGGGGCGTAAAGTGTTGCGGTTGTGGCGAGATGATTCGCGCCCGCGATACCGGGCCGAGCGGAGTGGATCAGGTATTGGCCGTGGCCGACCTCCCCTGGCCCGCATCGAGGAAGTTTTGAAGCACCTCGACGAACCTTCTAATGTCGTCGTCAGCCTCCGCAATAACGAACGCGATCCGGGCGTAGTCTAACACAGTAGTTGCAACCTTTGAAAAACGACGCAAGCTCCATCCATAAGATGGTTTGTGACCAAACAGACCAACCCCATGGTGGAGCATGCGTCATCAACAGTCTACCACTACAGCGCAGCTTTATCGGTCTATAGAATGAGAGCGTCGCCGGGGAGGGAAGCTCCCATGACCGATCGAGACCTCTCGCGCCTCGGGCCCGCTTTCTCGTCCTACCTCGGTCGCTACCGCGACTGCTTCCTCCGGGACCGCATCGCCGGCCACTTCGACGACTACTGTCGGGGTCTGCTCTCCGACCCGCCGCTCGAGACCGCCGAGCCGATCGCCCTCGTCTGCGGCACCGCTCGCCCTGGACCGGCTCCGGGGGGGGAAAATCCGCAGGTGACGAGGGAGCAGGTGTGCCGGGCGTCGAACGTGCGGTGCGCGATCCTATTTCGTCGTCGGCGGGGGACGCCGGAGACGAGTCATGTGGGCGAGGTAGTCCGCTATCACCAGCGGCGAAACGAGCAGGCCACGCGCTCCCACAAGAAGCGGCGGCATGGGTGGATCATCTAAACACGCGCTGTAGTGCTAGCGTCCCATCAGGCCCATTTACCTGGTAATGTTGATTGTAACGGCGATGACACACGATGTGGATCGCAGATTCTCTAGGGGCTGCAACGCTAGCGAAATTCTGATAGGTCAAGGCTGCAACGCGATCATCGCCACAAATAAGGCCGATCACAATTTCAAATTCCAATCCTCTCTGTCGCAGTATCGACTGTTCGACCATCGAAAATATAAATCCCCAAGGACTGCGGCATCTCGTACTATATTTCAAGTAGACGAAGAGATGATCGTTAAGACGGAAGAATGGTGCCTGATAGCGAATACTCACGGTCACGCCTGCACACGCGAGTTGATGTAGCGCCGCACCCTCATAGAATTCCTGCTTCTTTATTGCCATGCGCGAACTCCGGGGAACGCCTCCTCACATCATGGGCGTCTCATTTTGGAGATCGGAGACGACGAGACCCAAAAACTTTTACCAGTGTCTCTTCGATATCCGGCCGCCCATACCCACTCTTTGGCTGTATATTTAGCATATCGAGGTGAACACAGAACGCAAATGATAAGCGCAAGATTGACGCCAGGAAAGTTACATCAAGAACTCTCCCGAGATCAGGATGGGACGAACTTAGCAGCTCAACTTGTCTGACCGGACGAGTACACCCTAGAGCCGATGCCGTATGAATCGGCCCAGGAGCCGCATTTGTGCCCGAAGTATGGGCTGAATACCTCCCCACTCACCCCGCCACCCCCTCGAGTCCCGGTGCGGCGCCGTCGAGCAACTCCTTCAACTCGCGCGCGTCGATTACTTCCTTCTCGATGAGCCGCCTCGCGATCGCCTCGAGCGCGACGCGCCGTGCGCGCAAGATGCCGCGGACCTTGTCGGTGGCGACATCGATGATCTGGCGGATCTCCAGGTCGATCTCGCGGGCGGTCTCCTCGCTGTAGCCGCGGGGGCCTTCCGCCATCCCGCCCAGGAAGCCGGGGCCGTCTTGCTCTTGATAGCTGATCCGGCCCAGCCTGCTCATGCCGAACTGCTTGACCATGCGCCGGGCGATGTCGTTGACCGTCTCGAGGTCGCTCGTCGCGCCGTTGGATATCTCGGCGTAGACGAGTTCCTCCGCGAGGGTGCCGCCGAGGGCCACCTGGATCCGGCTCTCGAGTTCGGACTGCGTGACGAGGTAGCGGTCCTCGTCGGGCCGGCTCAGGACGTAGCCCAGCGCGCCGACGCCGCGCGGGATGATCGATATCTTGTGGACGGGGTGCGTGTTCGGCAGCGAGCAGGCGACGAGGGCGTGGCCGGCCTCGTGGTAGGCGACGCGGCGCTTCTCGTCGGCGTGCATGATGCGGCTCTTGCGCTCGAGGCCGACCGCGCCGCGCTCGATGGCCTCCTCCAGCTCGGCCATCGCGACGTGTTCCTTGCCGACGCGCGCGGCCATCAGGGCGGCCTCGTTGATGAAGTTCGCCAGGTCCGCCCCGGCGCTGCCGGGGGTCAGCGCGGCGATGCGGCGGAGGTCCACGTCCGGCCCGAGTTTCACGCCGCGCACATGGACCTCGAGGATCGCCTTGCGCCCGTTGATGTCGGGGCGATCGACGACGACGGTGCGGTCGAACCGTCCGGGCCGCAAGAGGGCCGGGTCGAGAGTCTCGGGGCGGTTCGTCGCGGCCATCAGGATGACGCCGCGGTCGGTCTCGAAGCCGTCCATTTCGACGAGCAGTTGGTTGAGCGTTTGTTCGCGCTCGTCGTGGCCGCCGGACACGTTGCCGGACCGCGTCTTGCCCAGCGCGTCGAGTTCGTCGATGAACACGATGCACGGTGCCTTGGCCTCGGCCTGGTCGAACAGGTCGCGCACGCGGGACGCCCCGACGCCGACGAACATCTCGACGAAGTCGCTTCCCGAGAGGCTGAAGAACGGCACCTCCGCCTCACCGGCGACGGCGCGGGCCAGGAGGGTTTTGCCAGTACCCGGCGGGCCGATGAGCAACACGCCGCGCGGGATGCGCCCGCCGAGGGCTTGGTACTTGTCGGCGTTGCGGAGGAAGTCGACGACCTCGCGCAGCTCGGCGACGGCCTCGTCGATGCCTGCCACGTCGAGGAATGTGACCTCGTCGTCGTCTTTTTCATTGAGCCGGTGCCGGCTGCGCCCGAACGAGAACGGCGAGTTACCGCCCGTCGCCCAGCGGAGTACGAGCAGGAGGGCGACCCCGACGAGGACGAAGATGAGGACCGTCATCAGGGCGTTGCCGACCGTCCGAAGGGTCGATTCCTCCTCGGCCCCCTGGTAGACGCCCGCCCCCTCGCGGAGCAGGGAGTACAACTCCTGGTCGCGCTCGAAGCCGATCCGCATGGTGCGGAAGGCGACCTTCTGGGTGTGGGACTTCTCGTCGCCGCCGGTCGAGACGCGGTCGGCGCTGATGATCTCGCCGCGCACGTCGGAGTGGCCGACCTGCACCTTGTCGAAGCGGACGTGGCCCGCCTCCCGGCTGACGCCGAGCGTCTGCACGAGGTCGCCGTATCCGACCGACTGGATGATCGGAGCGCGACTCGAGTAGAGCAGGAACAGACCAAGACCGATCAGGATGCCCGCGAGCGCGGCGAGGCCAGGGAGCCACCGTCGGGCCTGTTTCGATCCACGCTTCGCCATGCCGGAGACCTCCTCCGGGCATTATAGGGCGCGGCCCGAAAAAACTTCACCCTGAACCCTATGCGGGCAGTCTGCCTATCGACAACCGCGCCCGACCGCGCTTACTTCTTCCCGCCCCGGCCCTCGGCCCGAGCGATCTCGACCAGGAGCGTGCGGTTGTCGATGAACGGCTCTTCGCTCATGTTGATCCAGACGATCTTGCCCTTGCGATCGACCACGAAGGTGCCGTGCCTCAGCTCGCCCTCGCCCCCTCCCGGCTTGGGGTGATAGACGCCGTAAGCCTGGGCGACCTTGTTGCCCGGATCGGAGAGGACGGGGAAGGTGAACGCGCCAAATGCGGCGAACTGCTTCTTCGTCTGCTCCGCCGAGTCGGGGCTGATGGCGATCACGCGGGCACCGAGTTCGCTGAATTTCGCGAGATCCTTGTCCAACGCTTTGAGTTGGCCGACGCAATGGGGACAGTCGTACCCGAGGTAGAAGACGATGACGATCGGCCCCTCGGCCTGTGTCTTGCCCAGGGACCACGGCTTGCCGCCCACATCGTCGAGGGTGAAGTCCGGCGCTCGCGCTCCGAGCAGGAGCGGGGCGTGTGTCGGGATCGGCTCGAACGCCGGGTCGCTGATGGTTCGTTCGAGAGACTCCGAAAGGGGTTCGTAGCCGCGCCCCTCGAGGTACTTCTCGACATCCTGGCCGAGGTCCGATTCGCCCTTGGCGGAGGTGGGGAAGAACGCCCGATAGCCTGCGAGCGCGAGGAAGCCGACCCCGACGAGCATCAGCACGCAGACGAAGACGAGTTGGCCGCGCGGCAACCCGGCGGGGGTGGGGACGGAGGCTTCGGGAGAAGTCGTCATGGTTGATCCGTGTCGAGGTCAGGGGCGGCGGAAGCACATCAACATCATCCCCGCCGCGACCATGCAGGCACCACTCACGCCGAGCATGATCCACGCGATCGACGGTTTCTCGAGGCGGGGCGACTCGGCCTCGGACTCGTCCCCGTCCGGTTGGGAGGAGAAGGTAAGGCGACAACACGGCTTGCTGAAACTGAGCAAGACGCGCGGGGGCGTGATCGTCTTGCCATCGCTCCGCAGGGTAATGATTTCGGCTTCCGTCTTCTTACCAGGAATCGTCACTCCGACGAGATAAGCCGAACCGGCGGGCAAGGGAAACGACCCCCTCCCCTCCTCGTCGCACTCGCCCTCGGCGAGCGTCTGGCCGGCGAAATCGAGGACGCGGATGCGCGTATCCTTGACGCCGACGCCGTCATGCTGGACGCTGACTTCGAGCCACCCCTTGACGAGGGTAAACGTCGCCTGCGGCTCGGCGGCGGAGACGGACGATCCCATACCCAGGAGAAGGAGGAGCAGACCAAGGGGTTTCGTGAGCATGGGAACCTCTCGTACAGGGGTGACGCGGCCGGCGAGGATCGCGGATTGCCCTCCCCTCATCGTATCGCCCCCGCGCGAAGCGGGCAACGCCGCCAGGTCACGATCCCTCGTTGGTCTGTCGCCGACCGCGTCGTGGCTCTCATAATGCTCTCGGAATTCGTCCCGGTGCGCTGTACGCTCCCCGCCCGTGAATATGCGTACACCGTCGGGGAGGTCACTCATGGTCCTGTTCGATCCGGTCGAGGCCCTGGCGCACGAGCGGGGGTTCGACGCGAAGTTCCTCCGGGAAATGGGCGTGGAGGTGGACGGCGCGGGGATCAAGATCCTGTATTCCGACCTGGAGGGGAAGGGGAAGTTCCACCGCCGGCGCAACCCCACGGGGGTGCTGCCGCGATTCGCGCAACCGGCGGGCGTCAAGTCGATGCCCTACGGGCTGTGGCGGATCGACCGGATGTCCCCCCGGAATCGGCTCTACCTCACGGAGGGCGAGACCGACACCTGGGCGATGTGGTCGGCGGGGCTACCCGCGTTGGGCCTGCCGGGGGCGCAGTCGGTCCAGTGCCTGGAGTCGGAGTGCCTCCTGGGCCTCGACTGGATCGGGGTCTGCCAGGACAACGACCGCGCCGGGGTCGAGTTCTCGCTGCGGATCCGCGACCGGCTGGTGCAACTGGGCTACCTCGGCACGCTGGTCGCGATCACGATGCCCAGGGACATCAAGGACGTGTGCGAGTTGCGCCTGCGCGACCCGGAGAAGTTCCGCGATGTCCTGTACCAGTGCGAGATGTACGGCGTCGAGATGCTGCCGACCCGGCGGACGGAGGAGGTCCGCCGCGAGGAGACCGGGGGCTGGCCTCCCCTGGTGCCGCTGAACCGGGAGCCGGACGTGCCCGCGTTCCCGTTCGCGGCGCTGCCCCTGCGACTGCGGGCGTTCGTCGATGAGGTGGCGATCTCCCTGCCGTGCCCGCCGGACTATGTGGGGGTGCCGTTGCTGGTGGTAGCGTCGGGGGCGATCGGGGCGAGCCGGGCCATCGCGGTGACGCGGAGCCACGTCCAGAGCGCGTGCCTGTTCGGGGCGGTGGTCGGCTCGCCGGGCTGCGGCAAGTCGCCGGCGCTGAAGATGGCGGTCGATCCGCTGCGCAAAGCGGATGGCGTGGCGCGGGCTACCTGGAAGCGGGAGCGGAAGTCCTACGAGCGGGCCAAGGAGGCCCACGAGACGGAGAGGAAGGGCCGGGCCAAGCGGGGTCGGGAGAGTGAACCGCCGCCGGACGAGCCGACGCCCCCGGTGCTGCGACGGCACACGGTCGGGGACGCGACGACCGAGGCGCTGGTGCCGATCATGCAGGACAACCCGCGCGGGTTCGTGATGGTGCGCGACGAGCTGGTCGGCTGGGTCGCGTCGATGGACCAGTACCGCGACCGGGGCCGGGGGGCGGACCAGCAGTTCTGGCTGTCGGTCTGGTCGGGGGAGGACGTGGTCGTGGACCGCAAGAAGACGCACGAGGCGGGGCCGTTGACGGCGACGGGGCCGTTCGTGAGCGTCATCGGGAGCCTGACCCCGGACAAGCTGCCGACGTTGCGCGGCGACCGGGGCAAGGGGCCGGTGGTGCTGGACGGCTTCATCGACCGGATCCTGGTGAGCTACCCGCCGGAGATGCCCGCGGTCGAGGAGAAGTTCTGGGAGGTGGATGACTCGACGAAGGCGAGGTTCGGCCTGGTGATCGAGCGCCTCCTGGGCCTGGGCATGACGCCGGTCCGGGAGGAGGGGGAGACGCGCTGGGATCCGGTGGTCATCCCGCTCGACGACGAGGGCCGGGAGGTGTACCGGGCCTACACCAAGCGCCTGGCGGAGGAGCGTCGGGCGGACGACTTCCTGCCGGCCCTGGTCGGGGTGTGGTCCAAGATGCGGGGCTACGTCTGCCGGCTGGCGCTGGTGGTGCGGTGCCTGCGCTGGGCCGACGGCGAGGTGGCCGACCTGGACGCGACGGTCGAGGCGGACGACATGACGCGGGCGGTGATGCTGGCGGAATACTTCCAGGGCCACGCCCGCAAGGTGCACGCGGCGATGGACAGCGACCCCAACGCGGCGGCGGCGGGGCGGGTGGTGCGCTGGATCGTGAAGAAGGGGCAAAAGGTCTTTACCCGCCGGGAGCTGTACAACTCGCACCGGGCCACGTTCAAAAGCCCGGAGGAACTGGAGCCGGTCCTGAGGTTGCTCGAGCAGTTGGGATACGTCCGGCTGACGGTGGGTGTCGAGCGAAGCGGGCCTGGGCGGAAGCCGAGTCCGAACTACGAAATCAACCCGCAGCTGCTCGCGCAGAATACGCACAATA
>JANXSH010000901.1 GCA_025356615.1 Planctomycetia bacterium
CGCGTCTCGGGCTCCGCGTTGCGTCGCGGCTAAACACCGGACGAGGTTCTCCTACGGCTGAGGCGATGGCGATACCTCGATTGCCCCAACGCCGATGTCGATTACGCTCGGGATGTTGAGATCCACCTTGATCGACTCCCGCGACTGGGCCGATCCCTTGTTCCCCGCCTTGTCCACCGCTTCGATCTTGACGAAGAACTCGAATTCCTTCTCCGGCGGAGTCACCTTGGCCGTCCCCGTGTTCTCGAGATTGTCCTGGAGGATATTCCATTCCCCAGTTCCTGTCTTGCTGTAGAGGATCGTGATCGGCTGGTCCTTCATGAACTTGTCGGTCGCGATCCAGTTCACGATCACCTTCCCGCTGTCGGCATTCTCGCCGACGTGGAAGTTGTTGAACCTCACCACGGGCGGGGTCTCATCGACTTCGACCCAGATTTGCGGGTTGTCCCCGCCGCGCGGCTCGGGACGGCCACGGTTGACGCCGCTGATCGGCCGTAGGGTGAACCCGTAACGCCCCGTCGTCAGTACCGTAATTTCGTGGGGGCCGACTTCGGGTGCCGTCCCGAACTTGTGCCACTCCGAGCGATTGCGGGTCGCCCACACTTCGACGTGTTTGACTTTCGAAAGGCCAGCCCCATCGACCTTGTAAGTGAGCCGGAACTTCTTCTGCTTGACGAAGATGACCTGCCGGTCGTCGCCGACACCCGCAGCCGGTGCGGCACCGGGGGTCGGCGTCACTTGCGTCGTCGCGGTCGCCTCGTTGCCCGCCAAGTCCTTGACGGACAGGCGGACCTCGATGGGGCCGCCGCCGGGCGGGTTCCAGCCGAACTGGGCCGCCTGGAGGGGCGTCACATTAAGCGGTGTCCAGTTGACCTCGCCAGGGCCTTTGGCCTCCAGGCGGAGCGTTCGGAGATTCGTGTTCGCATCGACGATCTCCCAAGCGACGGCGACCCGTCCCTCTTTAGGCTGGACGGCGCGGAGCGTGACCTGCGGCTTCTGGGTATCGACGATGACGCGCATCGTCGGCTTAGCGATGTCAGGATTCGGGGGCGAGAGGTTCCCGTTGGCGTCCTCGAGTTGGACGACGAAGGTGTATTCCCCGTCGGCGGCAGCCGTGTAGGAGAACACTCCCTTCCGCAATGCCGTCGAGCCGGTCGGCGAAAAGGTCTTCCGGTCCGTCGAGACGAACAGGCGCAACTGCTTGAGGCTCTGGTTCGCGTCGATCGCGTAGGGAATCACGAACATATTATCCTTGAGATGGTGCGTCAGTGTGTCGTCGGCCCGGCTCACCTCTGGGACGAGGATGAATCCCAGTCCCAGAGCCACGAGCAGGGCAACGCCCCTCGCGAACGCCAGAGAATTCTTATGACACGGCAACATGACAACCCTGTCTCGTTGGCGATCGGCACCCGCCGGGCCGGACGACCCGCCCCGGCGAACCCCCTGCGGATTCTGCCGTCTTTAGGGTATCGTCTGGAGAGGGCCACGGACTTGAGTCGTTCCGGTTGCGCGGAGTCTGACGGGGGACGAAACCCATCGGGGTTTGGGGGGGCATATTGCCCACCCAAGTCGAAGAGAGTGGGTGAGGTCTCCCAGCGTCTGACCCCACCCCCCAGCCCCCTCCCCTAAAGGGGAGGGGGAGCCAGACCGAGGACTTGTCTGGTCCCCCCTTCCTTTTAGGGAAGGGGGTTAGGGGGTTAGGTCGGACCAGCATCCGACTCATCCCCCGCTCCCTACACTTGTATAGATACCAATGGTACAGGGGCGAGGGGACCGGAAGAGTCCCCATTCGCCTCGAGTTTTGCGCATGGGGCCATATTGCCCACGCTACCGACTCATCACCAACTCCTCATTGGGAGGAGGCAACGCCGCCGCATTCCGACGGAACAGCCGCCGCGCGATCGCGGCGTATTCCTCGACCACGAGCCGGACGCTCTCGGCGGACATGAAACTCGACACCATGACGAGCATGATGATGCTGAACGTCGTCAGCCCCATCACCAGCCCGATCCCCAGGTGCATCAGAATCGAGCCGATCAGTATCAGCCAACGCCAGCGCATGTCCCAGACGAGGAAGATGAAGCTGAGTTCGACCCAGAGCGTGAAGAGGCCGCCCAGCGTGGCGAACACCTCCCAGACCACGCGGGAACTCGCCAGGGCTTTCAGCGTGTTGAGGAATACCGGCGAGTCCATCGGCGTGAACATGGGATTGAGCAACACCTGGTTCATCGCTGTCCCGTTCCACCACATGGAGCCAAGTAACTTCGACGACCCCGAGGCGAAATAGATCATGCAGAAATGGACCTGGATCAGCCGAATCGCGAAGTTCGCCCGCACCGAAGGCTCGACGGCGGGATCGGGCAGCCCCAGCCGTCTGGCTCTCCGCACCGCGAGCCAGCGGTCCATCGAAAACACGGCCCCCGCCGGCGCGATCATCAGGTAGGCGAGCAGGATCAGGAGCATGGTGTCCACGCCGTAGACCGTCGCCCAGGCTCGATGGGCGTAGCTCATCGACGCGATCCAGCAGAGCGGCCCGGTGTAGGGGCACCACAGGCCGACGGTGTAGAGCAGGATGCACACCAGAAAGAACACATGGATCGCCACGATCCACCCCGGACTCTGGACGTGGAAGTAGATCGACCAGTAGTAGTGCCCGTTGCCGATTTTGGGGTTATCTTCCGCCCACTCGGTGGCCATCGCGTAGATGGGGAGTTCCTGGAGCATGTAGGTGTTCACCTTCGCATCGACCCATCCGTTCGGGCCGATATAGGAGAACAGCCCCCAACTGTACGTCAGGCAGACGTAGAACGCGACGGCCCCGGACAGGAGGCGGATGAAACAGATCGTCGTCGGATCCGTCGGAGTGAACCAGAAGCGATCCCACGACCACACGGCTTCCGTGAGCAGGGAGGAACGGGTCGGCGAGGGCTGTGAGCCTGTAACGGGAACCGACATCAGTTCGACTCCTTCTGCTCGGGGGGGCTAGGCGTGGCCGCGTGCATCTCGAGGCAATCCAGCAACACCGCACCCTTCGGCGGATCGACCTGCACGTTCACCTTCGGAGGCCCCAATTCGTCCCTGACGGGGTACGCCGGCGACACCCTCACCACGGGCAGATACCAGTAGAGGAACGGGTCTCGGGGGTGGAGGAGCGTCCCCTCCTTGTCGAACTCGCCCAGGAAATAGGGCATCCTCTTGACCGGGTCGTCGGGTTTTTTACCCTTCGAGAGTTCATACGGCGTCAAAACGTTGATCCTCACGCGGTAGACCTTGACGGAAGTGATCGTTGCCCCTTCGCGCTGGGCCGATGGTATGTGCCAGATGTGCCGCGCCAGAGAGGCAATCTGCTTCTGCGACACATTGCTCGGGTATTGGTATTGCCAGTTCAGATCGAGACCGACCACCGACGGGATCGGCTTGTCGTTCGGCTTGTAGGGGCGTGTAGAGCCGTTTTCTCGCCGGCTACTGATGTCCCGCCACGAATCGCTCGAGAAGTCCCTGCCGTTGGAATAGAAGCTGTGTTCCGGAATGCAGTTGGCCCGCTGATACGCCATGCCGATCGGGCTGTCGGCCTTGTCCGGTACTTTGATCCACTTATATTTGCCGTCGCTGTACTGGACCGCGAACCACATCACCGTCGAGGTGCCCGGATCCGGCGAGTAGAAGTGGTAGGCGTTCGTCATGTACACCAGGTTGAGGTAGGGGCGATACACCCATGCCATCAACTGCTGCGAAACCCAAGGCGGAGTGCTGTTCCCAGGTTCGACCACCGTGACCGCCGTCACGATGCCGACGAGGTGGAAGACGACGATGAGAGACAAGGCGACGCGCCGGGCCAGGGACGGCAACAGGATCAGCACCGCTCCAACCATCGTCAGAGCGAACAACCCGCCGAAGAAGATGCGGCCCGAGGTCCATTCCTTCTGCATGGCGGCGAAGCCGGCGATCGCCCCGAGGCCCGACACGGACACCGCCGCCGCCGACTCGACCCGTTCGGGGAACGTCCAGGCGAGCTTTCGGAGCCGCTGAGTAACCCCAGCGTAGGTGAGGGCGAGGCCGGCCACCAGGAAGAAGAGCCGGACCTCGAGCCAGCTGTCGGCGAATTGGCACTTGGTCAGCCACGCCCCACCAAACAGGGCCAGGCCCGCAAGAAGGAAGATCCAGGGACGTGTGTTTGGCTCCGCGCCTCCTCGAGAAGTCATCGATTTCTCCATAGTCGCTCCCTTCATCGAATGCTCGGACACTTCCCCGGAAGGAAAGGATACCTGATCCGCCCCGGCAAACCAGGAGGAGACCGAAAAAGTTACCCAGAGGCGTGATGCGATGGTACGCTCTGGTCGCGGAACGCGGAAAAACGCGATTGTTGCGCATCCGACTGTCCGGTTCGGCCACCCGGCCCCGTTTCTCATCCAGGCGTCAATAGTTCTATCTCCGGTATTATCAACATATTCTGACAATTCGCCGCAAAGCACCTATTTTGTGATTGACGCCTTTCTTGTCTGGCTTTACTATTCAACTCAGTCAGCGTAGAGGGAATGCTTCCTCTACCAGCGAAATAGGCCAGGAACGACATTTTCCTTCCCTGTTGATCTCACAACTAGAGTCTGTGTGGCGCGTGCCACTTCTCGCCCCGAGCACACCCGGAGCGAGGGGAAGGAAGATTTTATGTTCATTGCAGGAGGTGCATGATGTACGGAGTGGTGCTTCTGTTGGCGGTCACCGCGGGTGGCGAAAGTGCGGATCTGGGTCGTCGGGGCGGCTGTCATGGCTGCTGCGGCTACGTCTCTAGCTGTCACGGCTGCTGCGGCTATGTCTCCAGCTGCCACGGCTGCTGCGGCTATGTCTCCAGCTGCCACGGCTGCTGCGGCTATGTCTCCAGCTGCCACGGCTGCTGCGGCTATGTCTCCAGCTGCCACGGCTGCTGCGGCTATGTC
>JANXSH010000706.1 GCA_025356615.1 Planctomycetia bacterium
GGACTCAGAGGTCACAGAGAAAGACGTTTGATGCCATCGGCCAACCGGGATTGTCCGAAGTTCAGCAACAATCCCCGTTTCGATCCTGTGGCTTTCAGGTAGGAAGGACCTGGGCGGTCGCCACGTCCGGAAGACTGCTGACCGATTTCAACTCCACGATAACCTGACCGGCAACGAGGATATCGACCCTCATTCCCTTGATGACGTGTCCCTTGTAGGTCACATCCACCTCGGCTTGCCGTTGAAATGCGATTCCACGCAACTCGAGTTCGACACAAAGGGCTTCTTCGTAAATGGACTCCTGCAAACCGGGACCAAGAACACGATGCACTTCGATGGCTGCCCCGATGATGGATTCCGTCAACGGGTCCGAATTCATCCTGTTATTCCTCTGTGTTCTCTGTGCCCTCTGTGGCTGAACGAGTTTTCCCGGTCACGGCAGCGTCGAGATGTTCGCCAGCGGCGCGCTGGTGATGTCGATCTTCCCCGTGTTATTCTTGCCCATGTCGATCAGATCGACCGCCTGGAACAGCCCTTTGAAGCGATCCAGGGTGAAGTCCGTCATGGTGTTGACACTCGTCGCAGTATTCCCTCGCAAGTCGAGCGACAGGGAGTTGCCCGGACCGGCGGATGCGCTCAGGCCCGAGGTGAAGTTATCGACGAGTCGATTGTCGAGGACGCGGGCGAAGAGGCCCGGCGCGCCGACCGGGGAGGTCGCCCCCAGGACGAGGCCACCACCAGAGTAGGCTCCGCTGCGGGCCACCATGTTCCCGATGATGTCGGCGTGCGTGAGGGCGTTGCCGGGCGAGGTGAAGACCTCGATGCCCGAGCCTCTCGACCCGGTGACGTTGTTGTCCTTGATGCCCACATTGAGCTGACTGTTCGCCCCGGCGGTGATCGAGATGCCAGCGTTGCCCGTGTTGCTGATCTGGTTGCGCTGGATCGTGGCATCGACCTTGGCGTTCATGCCCAGAACGTCGTTGACGGTCATGTAGATGCCGTTGAGGCCGGTGCCGCCAACGACGTTGTCGGTGATGCGGATCGACGCGGTGGTGTCATGTTGGGCCTGGACGTTGATGCCCGTGATGGCCTGCTGTTGGAATCGGTTGTTGACCACGTCCACGTTCCCGGCCACGTTGAAGAGGTTCACGCCGACGTTGCCGCCGACCAGGACGTTGTTATCGACGCGGACGTTGCGGAGTTGGCTACCGGGGGCCTGCGTCACGAGGTCCGCCTGGGCTTGGGGGCCGTTGTACTCCGCAGGCCTCGGGCCGGTCGGGGCGGTCACCAGGAACCCCGATAGGGTCGTCCCGCTCGACATGAACACGGTCCCATGGATCTGGGGCGGCGACAAGAGGGTCGGGTCCGAGCCGCTGAACGGGAGGAGCAGTTTCCCGACCGCCGTATCGACCATCTGGATCGGGGCGGAAGACAGCAACTTCGTTCCGGGCGCGAGCGTGACGTTGCCGGTGAAGATGCCCTGCGTCCGGTCGTAGACGATGACGTTGCCCGCCGCGAATCGCGGGTCGTGGAACGCCTTCTCGAGGGTGCTGTAGGGACTCTCGAAGGAGCCGTCGCTGTTGCCGCCCGGCGCGACGTGGATGAAGACGAGGGGCAACCCCGTCGCCGGATCCAGGGCCGTTTCCCGCGCGACGATGGACCTCTCCACTCCGCGAGTGACGATGATGTTCTGGATCCGTTCGACCGACTCGCCGAGCCGCTCAGCCGGCAAGGGGGCGCTGTCACCACGATCGTCCCGGCGTCGGCCGGTGAGCGTGGGCCAGGAGAGCGAGACCTGGACGTTGACGGTGGTGTCGAACAGCCTGTCGCGCTGGACGCTGAGGGCCAGGGCGATGGTGTCGCTGATCTTGGCCTCGACGCGGGCACGCCCGCCCCAGGTCTCGGGGCCGTTGTCCACGCCGAAGTAGTACGTCCCGACGAACGCCCGCAGGTCCATGCTCTTGAATCGCAGCACTCGACCGCCGACTTCGGTGTCGAAGCCGCTCATGGCGTACTCGTAGGAGCTGGTCTGCGTGCCACCGCCGAACATCAGACTCTGGCCCTGGAAGATGGCGGCGCTGTTCGCGGCGAACGAGGAGCCGATGAGCCGCTTCTGCCCGCCGACGGGGGCGTAGAAGTTGGCGCGGGCGTCGAGCCACGAGCCGAGCGTCTCGACGCCGCCCGACACCTGATGGAAGACGTTGAGGCCCGTGTCGGCGAGGTCATACGAGAGGTGCCCGCCGAGGGTGCGGTTGATGCTGGGGACCATCGAGCGGAACCCGAGGCCGACGTTCGTGCCGGGGGTCGTCTGGTTGTCGAAGAGGAGGAACCGGGCATCGACGAAGGCGAGTCCCTGTAAGCTGTTCGGCTCCCAGAAGGGGACGAACGCCTGGAGCGAGGAGAGGCCGTTGGTGCGCCCGATGCTGTCGCCCGCCTCGTAGCGGTACGACGCCCTCGGGCGGAATCGGCTCCAGTAGTCGGGGACGCTATCCGGCACCATCGTGGCGGCACCGAAGAGTCCCGCAGGGGCGGGCGGCCCCGCCGTGGTGGGGAGAGCGGCGGGAACCTCTGGGGGCGTGGGGACGCCTTGGGGCAACTGGGCGAACGCCCCAGATACCGCGAGGGCCAGCAAGCCCAGGACCAAGATGTAAATACGAGGAAGCATCGAACCTCTCCCGGAGCGCCCATTCGTGCCGATCGTGTGTGGATTGCCGAGTTGAATCAGGGAGCATGATCGAGGTGCGTGCGGAACCCGTCTTCTATCTGTATCGGCAGGTGTGTGAGGATACTTGAATGGCGGGAGAAAAAAAGGTCATTTTGATGGGACCAGGACGAGGAGTCACCTGGACTTCCGGGATCCGTATAATAACCTATGCTTGGTATCGTGGAGAGGAGAGTCCGGTACGCCTTTGTGGGATATGATCGCGATGGAAATTGCTCATATCATAGTCGCCGGGACCGCTCACATGGAGCCTGACGGGCGGCTCTTCGTGATCAATGGCGGTCTAGAAGGTTTGAATATTGTAAGGCCTGGACAGGCGGCACTTTTTCAAATCCATCTCGTCGGGAAGATCCTTTTCGACCCCGCTGAGTGTGGGATCGAACACGAAATCGTGATCGACTTGCTTGGACCAGACAGGGTTGTACTCGATACTGCACCACTAAGTCGCATAACCCCTGTTCTACCCAATCCCCCTATGCGGAAAGGAAGCACCGCCTTTCTTCTCCAATATGTCGCCCTCCCGATTCGCGTGGCAGGACTTCATAGTTTTCGAGTATCTGTAGATGGGCGGGTATTAACCGAACTCGACCTCAATGTCACTATCGCGCCTCCGACGGAAGGGGTGTAGTCATGCCCGATGTAGTTGAACGGCCGTTCTCTGCCTACACGACGACGCCCATGCACAACCAAGTGTGCCCACCATACGGTAAAGTCGTGCGTGGTATTGTCGCCGAGCAGCCCGTAGTTTTCTCCATACTGGCGACTCAGCATTACAGGCCGACCCTATCTCAACCTGGTGGGCGGAGCCTAACCGTCCCCGACACAGGTCGGCGGCAGGAAGAGGCGAACCGTGTCACGAACTTCCTGACCCGGCTCTACAAGAAGTCGGGCAAGGACGAACACCTGGCAGTCGATGAGGTGTTCGGCTTCATGGACGACAGCCTTCTCGCTGGAGATTTCTCGGTTTGCGAGCGGGTGTTCGAGCAGGTCGACCCAAACGAACTTGCTCCCTCTGGGGTGGTTTCGCTTCTGATGGTCACGCAACGGGCTAAGGAGAAAATCCGCTCGCGGTCGGCATTCATCACTCGCGCGGAGGATGCCATCGCACGCAGGGAGGGGATGGAGGAGGCAAAGGCGTTGCTGGAGAAGTATCGGTAAATGCCCCCGAACCTGGAACGAGTCGCATTCCTTGGAACCCCGATCGAGGCAGTCGCCGTAGTGGTCCGCAGGTGGGGTGAAGGAATGCACGCTGGGGTCGCTTACCGCAGCCCCGACGGTACACCCAGGCTCTTGCACTTGGCGTTCCACCTCGACTTGCGGGATGATGATTTCGCGCTATGGCGGCCAAAGTATGTCTGCGTCGTGCCCAACCTCCGGCGGCCCGATCTGGTGGCCCTTGCCGGCTACTGTCGGCGAATCCAAGCAGTTAACTCTGCGGGAGGCATCCCGTACAACCTCCTATATGAGCCGGAGACACGATTCGACCCGGACACCGGGGACTGCATCTTGGCGGAGGGAGGGACCGGGATGAGTTGTGCGACTTTCGTCGTCCACTTGTTCCGATCGTCTGGCAACCCCATCGTCGATGTGCGAGGTTGGCAGGTTCGGGAACCCGAAGACGGCCAGCGCCAGGCACAATTCGTCCGGGCGATGGAAGAGAATCCCTCCCCTGACTTCCAGGCGCAGGCGGCTCGAATCCGGGGCCAAATTGGCTGCCCTCGTGTTCGCCCGGAAGACGTGGCAGGCGGCTGTTTGGAAGACGTTCTGCCCGCCCCGTTCGGATGGTGCGATCCGAACGGGCGGTGCATCTTGGCAATGCTCAGAGTCATCAACGGATGATAACGAACCGAAAGAGGGAACGTATCGCCCGGCGCGGAAGGATACCCGATCGTCGGAAGAAGGAACGATTCGGACCGAACCATGCCTTCTGCCCAAGTAACCCCCATCCCCGTCGCGGGCGATTCTCCCTAGAATCCCTCCTCCGCCCCGCCGACGTGGAACGCTCCGCATGACCAGCCAGCCCTACCTCCTCCGCCTGACGGCACGCCTCGCCGAGGGGCTGGGCCGGCTGCCGGAGGCGCGCCGCCGTCGCCACGTCGTCTACCTCCGCGCCGCGCAGAATCCCGACGGCGGCTTCTCGGGGCGCGAGGGCGACAGCGACCTCTACTACACCGGCTTCGCGCTCCGCTCGCTCGCCGTCCTCGGCGACCTGACGCCCGAAGTCTGCTCGCACGCGGCGGGCTTCCTCCGATCGAGCCTGCAACACCGGGCCAGCGTCGTGGACTTCTTCTCGCTGCTCTACACCTGCGTCCTCGTCGAACTCTTCGGCGGCGTGAAGGTTCTCGACGGCTCGGCACCCGACTGGCAAGGCCGGGTCGCCGAGACGCTCGAGACGTTCCGCACGGCCGACGGCGGCTACGCCAAGACGCCCGGCGGCCCCGCCGGAAGCACCTACCACAGCTTCCTCGTCGCGCTGTGCTACCAGTTGCTCGGTCGGGATGTCCCGGCGGCGGATTCGCTCGCGGGATTCGTCCTGTCGCGCCGGCGCGAGGACGGCGGCTTCGTCGAGATGAGCGCGATGAAGCGATCGGGCACCAACCCTACGGCGGCGGGCGTCGGGGCGCTCCAGATCGTCGCGCCGTCGGCGCTGGACGATCAGCCCGGACTGCGCCAGGGACTCATCGACTTCCTCGCCGAGATGGCCTCCGACGAGGGCGGCTTGCGGGCCAACGGGCGCGTGCCGCTCGCGGACCTACTCTCGACGTTCACCGGAGCCTGGACGCTCGCCGAACTCGGTGCGCCCGACCGCCTCGACCCCTACGAGGTGCGAGCGTATGCCACGGGTGTCGAACGCGGACAGGGCGGCTTCCACGGCGGCCTCTGGGACACCGGGCACGACGTGGAGTACACGTTCTACGGCCTCGGCGTGTTGGGCCTCTTCGCGGAGTGACCCGCATTCGTCAGTTCGTCTCGATCACCAGGGTACTCGTGAACTTGCACGCGCTGCCATCGCCCTGGTGGCCCTTCAGTTCCTTGATGATGCTCAGCTTTGCGGAGTGGAGTCGCCCGGCCTCGAGGTCGAAGACGACTTCGCCTTCGGGCATCATCTGCCAGAGCGGGATGGCGTCGGCGGGGGCCTTCGGCACGGCCTTCAGAGCGGTCGAGAGGCTCAATTTCGCCTTGCCGCCCTCGATCGACTTGCACGCGAAACTCTGGACGGCGGCGTACTTCTCCCCGGTGCCGACCGGCGGCGCGAGGGTGATGTCGAACGCCCGGTCCCAGCCCTTGCCCACCTCGAGGCCTGTCGTGGGGAGCAGGACGAGGAACGGAAGCTCGTTCTCGTAGCTGCTGGCGTGCGTGGTCGAAGACTTGACCTCGACGACCTTGCCCGTCGCATCGATGCGGATGACCGCCAGGGGCGTGTTCAGGAACTTCTTCATCACGTCCTTGAGCGCGGGCGTACTCTTCTCGAGGTCCTCGGAGTCGAACAGGAGCGTGTCGCCGGTCGGCGTCGTCCGCTCCTGGTACATGCTCGACAGGGACATCTCGAGGGTCGCGACGCCTGCGGTGTCCACGGCGGAACACTTCCAGTTGCGGACGACGCGCAGGACGCTCTTCGTCTCGCTCCGGGATTCACCGACGCTGTCCGTCGCCTGGGTGGAGTGTTCGACCTTGTAGGAGTACACCTGCCCGGCCTGCCAGGCCATCTTGGCAGGCGTGGCTGTCTGGGCGGACGCCCAGGATCCGACGAGACAGCAGGCGACGAGCGAAGCCAGGATCCGGCGCATAGTGGCCCCCTTGGAGAGTCCCGCCCGGCACCCTCGCCGGACATTCACGGAGCCATAGCAGAGGGGGCGAGTCGGGAAAAGGTCAATCGCGCCGCGACGCAGACCTAACCCCTTTCCTTTTAGGGAAGGGGGACCGGAGGCAACCCAGTTTGGCTCCCCCTCCCCTAAAGGTACTGGTATCTACACAAAGGAAAGGCAAAGCCGGTGAGAGGCCGACCCCACCCCCCAGCCCCCTCCCCTAAAAGGGAGGGGGAGCAAGACCGGCGAGTGGGAGACTTCACGCCCAAAGACATGCCTCCGGCTCCCCCTCCCTCTTGACGGGGAGG
>JANXSH010000721.1 GCA_025356615.1 Planctomycetia bacterium
AGGCACGCTGCGCGGCCCCAGTGGCTACGAACCGGTCGCCGTCCTCGGTGCCCAGGTCGGCCTACTCGCGGTGCTGGCGTTCCTCGACTCCTGGCCCGTCCTGCGCCTCCTTTTGTGCGGCGCGCTCGTCGCCTCGTGGGTGATCGCGGCGCGGTCCCGCGCCTGGCCGATCGCGCGAATATCGCTGGAGATGATCTTCCGTCGCCGACTCTTCTGGGCGATCTACGCCCTGGCGCTGATGGTCTTCCTGCTCTTCTTCTTCGGGCAATACCTCATGGCCTGGGCGACGACCCAGCTCGGCGAGACCGAGGTCCGCGTCGGCGGCATGGGCCGGGCCAACCCCAAGTGGCTCGTCGATCTCTTCCGCAACGCCCTCAAGCTCAACGGCAGCGCCGAGACGTACCGCAACTTCTTCTGGTACGAGGGCTACAACGTCATGATCGTCCTGGCCCTGGCCGGGGCGATCCTCGTCGGCAACGACATCCGCTACGGCAGCCTGTCCTTCTACCTGGCGCGGCCCATTTCGCGCTGGGACTACCTTCTCGGCAAAGGTCTCGCGATCGCGGTCTTCATCAACCTGATGACGACACTGCCCGCCGTCGTCCTGTTCCTCCAGTTCGGCATGCTCGAGTCGTGGGACTACTTCTACGACCAGGGCCATTTGCTCGTCGGCATCCTCGCCTACGGGTTCATCATGACCGTGTGCCTGACGAGCATCCTCCTGGCGACGGCGACCTGGCTCCAGCGCACCGTCCCGCTCATCATGACCTGGACGACGCTCTTCTTCTTCTGCCGGCTCCTCGCCGGCGCGCTCGTGGACGGCCTCCAGCTCGACGCCCGCTGGCGGCTCATCGACCTGTGGAACGACCTGTACGTCCTGGGCAACGTCTGTATGCGTATCGATATCGAACTCATCAAACCCGCGCCTCAACCCGCCTGGTACGAGGCGGCCTTCGTCCTCGGAGGAGTCACCACCGCATGCCTGAGTTACTTGATCCTGCGAATCCGGGCAGTCGAGATCGTCAAGTAGCGACCCTCTCGGCCCCACGACCGATCGAGTCCGCACCCGAGGCTCCGCTCTTGCTGTGCCAGCGCGTCTCCAAGTGGTACGGCGCGGTCATGGGCGTCAACCAGGTCACGCTCGAACTCCGCTCCGGCATCACGGGTCTCGTCGGCGCGAACGGCGCGGGCAAGTCCACGCTGATGCGCCTCATCACCGGGCAGATCCGCCCGGACCTCGGCACCGTCTCGATTCGCGGCGTGGACGCCTGGAGCAGCGCAGCCCGCTGGCAGGTTGGCTACTGCCCCGACGCCGATGCCTTCTACGAGGAGATGAGCGGGAGACAGTTCGTCGAGTCGATGGCGAAACTGTGCGGATTCCCCGGCCCCGAGGTCCGGCGGCGCACCGAGGCCGTCCTGCACCGCGTCGGCATGGCGGACCGGGCGAATCGTCGCCTGCGCGGCTACTCCAAGGGCATGCGGCAGCGAATCAAGCTGGCCCAGGCTCTCATCCACGATCCGCCCTTACTTGTTCTCGACGAGCCGCTCAGCGGCATCGACCCGGTGGGTCGGGCCGAGATGGTGACGCTCTTCCAGGCGCTCGCCGCCCAGGGGAAGTGCCTGCTCATCAGCAGCCACGAACTCGAGGAGTTGGAGAAACTGACGGACCACGTCGCCATCATGTCGCACGGCCGAATCGCCGCCGTGGACACGGTGAGTCGGATCCGGGACCGCCTCGCCGACCAGCCGACGACGATCCGACTCGACCTGCGCCTGACGGGCCGACGCGATCGGCCCGACCATCGGGAGCTTGCGAGCCTGTTGATCGCCGACGTGGGCGAAGTCACCGCGATCGAGGTGGTGCCGACCGACGACAAGCGGCCCGAGATGGGCCGGCTCCTCGTCCGCGCCCGGCAACCGGCCCGGTTCTTCCAGGAACTCAATAGGCTAATCCTGGAGGAGCGGTACGAAGTCGTACATCTGGAGACGCTCGACAGCTCCACGCAGGCCGTTTTGGGCTATCTATTAGGTAGTCGGGGATGAGAGAAGAATTTAGCCACAGATGAACACAGATGAACACAGATAATACCAAGACTGAGCAGAGCAATTCGACTTCATTGTCTTATCTGTGTTCATCTGTGTTCATCTGTGGCTAATTCTTCTTTCCGAAGAAACGGGAGACCGCGAATGTCGTCGGAGCAACTGACCGCCTCTGTCCCGCAGACCGACCGACCTTCGGCGGTGGCCGCCCCTTCTCCCGAGCCGTCGGCCTGGCGGGCCTGGCGCGCGCTGGTCCTCTTGAGCTTGCAGAGGCAGGCGCGGGCGCGACAGATGGTCTGGATCGCCCTGGCGCTCCTCCTCTTCGCCGTGGCGTTCGTGGCGATCCAGACCCAGGCCGGCCGGTGGGGCATGCACAAGTGGCGCGCGCCGCGTCGGGACGGGCCTCTCCTCTCGACGTGGGTCGCCGAGACGCAGACCGTCGCCGGCCTGGTCCACACCTCGCCGGGGGCGCATTCGCTCCAGCACGGCATCCTCGGTTCGGTCAACGTCATCATCTCGCCGAACTTGGAGGATGAAAACGGCGAACCGTTCGTGGCCACGGGGTTCATGATCTTCACGCAATCGGTCGTCCTGTCCCTCTTCCTGACGTTCCTCCTGCCCATCTGGAGTCTGGCGTTCGCCACCGAATCGATCGGCGGAGAGCGCGAGAGCCAGAGCCTCATCTGGCTCCTGTCCCGGCCCCTTTCCCGGCCCATGATCTACCTGGCGAAGTTCGTCGCCCTCCTCCCCTGGAGTCTGGGGCTGAACCTCGGCGGCTTCGCGCTCGTGTGCCTGGTGGCCGGCGCTCCGGGGCGGCTGGCGTTCTCGCTCTTCTGGCCCGCCGTCGCCTGGACGACGCTCGCCTTCTCGGCGCTGTTCCTCCTCTTCGGCGCGTACTTCCGCCGCCCGGCCGTCGTCGCGATCGTCTACTCGTTCTGCCTCGAGGTCGTCCTCGGCAACATGCCGGGCTACCTCAAGCGCGTGAGCGTCGGCTTCTACTCGCGCTGCCTGATGTACCAGGAACTCGCCGACCTGAAGGTCGAGCCGGACCGACCCGGCATCTTCCTCCCGGTCGATGGGACGACCGCGCTCGCCGTCCTGATCGGCGGCACGGTGGTCCTGCTGGGCCTCGGCATGCTCCTGTTCTCCCGGACCCAGTACCACGAGGTGGACTGATACCATGAGCCAACCGGCCGATCTCGACTCCCTCGTGGACTCCTCCCCTGGTGCCCCGCGCCACGGCTTCCAGGGGGACCGGGGCAAGATGCCCGACGTGAGACACGCCCCGCTGGGCCTATCGATCGCACTGAGCCGCGAGGCCGGTTCTCGCGGCGCGAGCATCGCGCGCCGCGTCGGTCGGCAACTCGGCTGGCAGGTCTACGACCAGGAATTGCTGGAGTACATGAGCCAGGACGCCGGCGCACGCGAAGGACTCGTGGAGAGCCTGCCCGCCGCCTGCATGGGTTGGATCGAACGCCGGAGCGAGACCCTGGAACAGACCTGCGGCCTGGACAAGCACTCGCCCGCCTACCCCCTCGCGCAGACCATGCTCGCCCTCGCCGCCCAGGGGGAGGCCGTCCTGATCGGACGAGGTGCCGGCTGCGTCCTCCCGCGTGCATCGACGCTCAACGTCCGCATCATCGCCGCCTTGCCCGACCGCATCGCCTACATGAGCCAGTGGCTACGCCTGACGAAAGCAGAGGCGACCGACCGCGTCATCAGCCGGGACGAGCGCCGCGCCGAGTTCCTCCGCACGCACTTCGGGCGGTCCCCTTCGGAGGTGCATCAATACGAATTGCTGCTCAACTCGGGGGAACTGGGGGAGGAGAACTGCGCCGAGCTGATCGCGCGGGCTGCACGCCTGCGGTGGGAGACGGCGCTGGGAAATGGATAGAGCGTCAATGGGAGTCGAGTCGTGCCGTTGAATTTGCAGGACGAAATTTGCGTATTTTAGAGACTGTAGCATCATTACAGAGTGCGCTGCTTCTTTTTCCTCTGTCGGTGCAAGGCTACAGTGGTCTGAGAGCGGCCTCGTGCTTGGGCGTCCCGAAGCATATCGAGAGCGATTCGCTGCCGGATGTGTGTCAACGTCCGGACTCGGTAGACCCGCT
>JANXSH010000747.1 GCA_025356615.1 Planctomycetia bacterium
GAGCTTCCCGACCCGAACGTCTGGCACGACCACCTCGACCGTGGAACTGTAAGAGAGAGCGAGTTGTGCAAGCGACTCGGCGTCCGCTACGTCTGGCTCCCGCCGGACTTGGTGGATCCTCCTGAAGTCGAAAAACATCGCCCCATCGCGATCGACCAGATGCTCGAACTGTTGGATGATGAGTCGGTCTACCCGGTTCTCCTTCACTGCAAGGCGGGACTGCACCGGACGGGAGTCCTGACGGCGATCTACCGCATGGAGTATCAGGGCTGGTCGCGCCAGGCCGCCTTCCGCGAATTGCGGGCGCACGGCTTCGGCGACTGGGTCAGCACGACGGCGAACCCCTACATCGACCAGTACGTCTTCCGATACCGCCCGCGTGCCGAGGGCGCGCCCCGACAGGCGTCGGCGGAATCCGCCCGCCGTCTCGGGTTGCGTCATCCCCGCGTGGACTGACCGTCCTCTTCCACAGGCCATCGGAACCGAGGGGCATGCTCAAGCACATCGACCGGCTGATGATCGTAGGCTACTTCAAATCCTACGCTATCTGCCTGATCAGCCTGCTGACGTTGTACGTCGTCGTCGATATGTTCACGAACCTCGACGACTTCGTCCATCACGGGTCTCCCGGCCTAAAGGCCGTGGTGATCCGCATCGGCAGTTGGTACGGCTACCGAATCCCCCAACTGTTCGACCGCCTCTGCGAGGCGATCGTGTTGCTCGCGGCCATGTTCACCGTCGCGATGATGCAGCGGAACAACGAGCAGGTCCCCCTCCTCTCCGCCGGCGTCTCGACGCAGCGCATCGTCGCGCCGGTGCTGTGCTGCGCCTTCGTGATGTTGACACTCACGATCGCCAATCAGGAACTCGTCATCCCTCGCATCTCGGACAATCTCACTCGGGGGCGGAACGACCCCGACGGGGAAATGGAGTCGATCCCTCGGAGCGGGTTCGAGGCGAACCAGATCCACATCGAGGGCACCAAGGCCGTCCGAAAGACGCTCACGGTCAAAGGGTTCCGCGTGATGATCCCCGAGAGCGTCGGGGGGAACATGCTCCACATCACCGCCGAGGAGGCTCAGTTCAAATTCACGCCCGGCGACCTGCCGCGCGGCAGGTGGGAGTTGACCGGCTGTACGCCTCGCAACCTGGCGGCGATCCCCGGCATCCTCGAGATCCGCGACGACAGCCGCTACTTCTTGTACACCAAGGTCATCGATTTCGACGCCCTCGTCCGCGACCCCAAGTGGTTCAACCTCGCCTCGACCCGCCGACTGTATCAAGAACTCCAGCGCCCCGAATCCACACGCCTGGCGTCGATCGCCGTCATGTTCCACGGCCGGCTGACGAGGCCGCTCCTCGGCATGGTCCTCGTGCTGATGGGCCTTTCGGTGATCCTCCTCGACCAGACCCGCAACGTCATCATCTCCGCGGGCTTCTGCCTCGTGCTGTGCGGCGGCTTCTTCGCCGTGGTCTACGCCTGCAAGATGCTCGGCGACAACGAAATCCTCAGCCCCGCGCTCGCCGCCTGGCTCCCGGTCGTCGGCTTCGGCCCGTTCTCCCTGGTGCTGTTCGACGCGGTGCAGACGTGATCCCCGTAGAATGGGGGGAGAAACTACGACCCGGAGGGACGAGCAAATGGGAAGGACGCGACCGAGCCGGGCGGAGGGGTTGACGCGCCTGGACTACGAGGAGGCGGCGCGGGAAGCTCTCCGAAGCCAGACGCTGGAGGAGATCATGGAGGCCACGCCCCAGGCGACCCAGCGCAAGATCACCGTGTGCAGCCTGGAACTGGTCCGCGGGAGGCGGCCCGACTTCCAGGTGTTCAACGAGTTGCTGGTGCTGTACCCCGACCCGGCCACCGGCGAGATGAAGCGGATCGTGCCGGACAACATGGTCGTCCTGCACGCCGAGGATCTCGGCCCGCTCCTGAGCTTCGACCTACCTCACATGCCGGCGCGGCCGTTCTGGGTGATGGAGTACGTCTCCACGTCGAGCCAGCGCAAGGACTACGTCCACAGTTTTCGTAAGTATGAGCAAGAGTTGAGGGTCCCGTACTATCTGATCTACTACCCCGACAACGAGGAACTGACGCTCTACCGCTTCAACGCGGGACGTTCGCGTTACGACACGGTCTTGCCGGACGACGAGGGCCGCCACGCGATGCCCGACGTGCGCATCGAGGTGGGTCTCGTGGACGGCTGGATGCGGTTCTGGTACGAGGGTAGACTTCTGCCGCTGCCTGCCGAACTCGACCGCGAACTGGACGAAGCTCGCGCCGAAATGATCCGCGAGAAGCGGCGGGCAGACGGCGAGAAGCGGCGGGCCGACCGCGAGAAGCGGCGGGCCGACGGCGAGAAAGAACGCGCCGACCGACTGGCTGATCGACTACGAGCGATGGGAATCGACCCGGAGGAGTGAGCGCATGGACAGAACTCGACCGAATCAGGCGAAGAAGCTGACACCCCTGCACTACGAAATGGCCGCACGGGCGGCGATGTGGAACGAATCACGGTCTCTCGATAGAGTAGCCACTCCACGGGCGGCCCAGCGCAAGATCACGCTGGCGAGCCTCGAGCTGGTTGCCGCCCACGAACCCAACTTCCAGGTGTTCGAGGATCTCCTGGTCCTTTACCAGGAACCTGCGACGGAAGCAATCGAGGGCGTGGAGCCGGACAACATGGTCGTGCTGCACCCCGAAGCTTTTGGCCAACTGGAGAGTTTCAACGTCCCTCTCATGCCCGCTCGTCCGTTCTGGGTGATGCAGTACGTCACCGGGTCGAGAAAAAAGAAGGATCACGACGAAGACTTCCAGAAATACGAGCGCGACCTGAAGGTGCCGTACTACCTGATCTTCTCCCCGGACAAGGGGAATCTGACGCTGTATCGTCTGGACGAGACGAGCCAGCTCTATGACACGGTGCTGCCCGATGAGCATGGCCGTAGTGCTGTTCGAGAAGTGGGCATCGAGGTGGGATTGGTGGATGGCTGGGCGCGGTTCTGGTTCGAAGGAAGATTGCTGTTGCTGCCCGCAGAACTCGACCGCGAACTGAGCAAGGCACGCTCCGAACTCGACCGCGAGCGCCGGCGAGCCGACGACGCGGTAGTGCGTGCGGATCGCCTGGCAGCGAAATTGTGCGCGATGGGCATCGACCCCGATGCCTGAACGCCCTTCGTCCGCATGTCTCCCAAGTTCGATGACTCCGACCTCGCGCGCGATCGTGACCTATACTCGATTCAGATCGGGCAAGAAAGGCACCCACGCACATCGCGGGAGGAGTTCACACATGGGGAAGTATCGGGCGGGCTTACCGGCCCTGGTGATCGTTCTGGGTCTCGCGGGCTGTTCGACCCCCGTGCCGGACGTGGGGCCGGAGACGAAGGAGGAGCCGGAACTTAGACTCGGCGAAAAGGCCGAGGTCGATGTGGGCGACTGGCTGAAGCTGTCTCGCAAAGACCTGGCGAAGCTGGGCGACGAGTGGGCCGAGACGGTCGCGACCCAGCGGGAGGTCATCCGCTCGACGCCGACATCGGTCGAACTGTTGCCGAGGTTCCTTCCGCCCTTCCGCGTACCGGGCCTGGACCGGGCGACGTTCTCCGAGGGTATCGGCTTCAGCCTGCCGCCCTACGCGGAGCTTGGCAAGCCCGACTCGGCCCTCGCGGTCCACTTCGCGCGGATGGGCGACGATGACGCGGCGACGAAACTCGTCGATCCCGCCGACCAGGCGACCCGCGATCGACTGGCGACTCTGAAATACGCCAGGAGCTACCCCATCGAGTGGACGCGCCTCGTCGGCCTCGTGCTGATCTCCTCCCACCTGAAACTCGCCACGGGTGACGTGGACGGCGCGACGAACCTCGTCCGCGTCCACGAACAACTCCGCAAGGATCTCGACGCCAAGGCCACCGCCGGGCCGCTCGGCTCCGCCCTGCTGCCCTGGGGGCGACGCGCCCTGCTCGCCGCCGTCGAGGCCTATCGCGGGCCGAAACTAAAAAAGAACGACGTGGCCGACGACATCGACAAGGCGCTAGCCGCCTGGGGCGATGTGCCCGCACCCGCGCCCGGCCTTTCTCCTGGGGATACTCGATCGAAAGCCCTCGCCGTCCTCGGCGGCACGGCTCAGGGCAAGGCCATCGTGTGTTCCACCCCCGACGCCATCGCCCGCGCCATCGACGCGCTGACGCTGCCGTTGCCTTCGGAAGGGGTGCAATCCGTCGTCGGGTTCCTCGACGAGGCGGACAAGCTCACGGAAATCCAGACGGCCTACCGGCCCAAGATCGACACGCTCTACCGCACCCCGGCCGATCTCGCGTATCACCTGCTCGAGCGCCGGGCGATCCCAGGCGAGGCGAAAGTCCAGGGCCTCCAGCGGCAAGAGTTCTCGCTGGGCGACCTCCGCTTCGATGTCGCGCGGAGCGACCGAAGCCCGAGCGTCGGCGGCCTCGTCCGCGTCACCGCCGGGAAGGGTCCGATCCCTCCCTACGTCGGCCAATCATTGACACGATTCGGCCCCATCGACCTGGGGCGCGGCTACGAGAGCAATCGCGTCCGCGTCGCCCTCCGCCAGGGCGGACCCTCGATCACCATCAAGGATTCGGATACCCTGAAACGATTCAGCCCGTCGCTCCCATTACCCTCCCTCGCCGTCCTTACGCGTGAAGTGGATCGTGACCTCGTCAAGGCGTTCCAACTGAGTTGGACGAGCGACGACAACGCCGCAGCCCTCCAGCGACTCTTACCCTTCTTGTGGTCCGCGTTCGGCCCCGGCACGATGGCCGATGTCGATGAGAGTACGGGTGCCTGCCTGGCGTTCACCTGGCACGACGAGACGAACGAGGTCCAGCTCCGGTTGCCCTACGACGACCGTTCGCCGACGTTGATCGCGCGAGATCGTCGTCCACCGGAGAAGCAGGCCGCGCGTCTCGCCGAGGCCCAGGCGACGGATGCCCAGGAACGAGCGGCCCGCATCACGGCGGGGAAGGCCGAGGAGCGACTACCGCGAAACGCGGGCATCGCCAACGAGATGTCCCTGATGGGCCTCCGCCTTGGCCAGAGCCGAACGGCCGCCCTCGCGGCACTACCCAAAGGAAAATCCTACTCCCAAGGCAAGGGCGACAACTGGGCGAGCGTTGCACTCCTCGCCGCGCCGAACGAGACGGCCACCTCCTGGCTCCGCCAGATTCAACTGAGATTCGGCGAGAAGGACGAACTTGTCGAGATGCGCCTGCGCTACCAGGCCGGCCCGAAGGCATCGAAGAAGGGCCAGACGATGCTCACCCTCCTCTCCGACGCGAACGCCGGTGCCCCGGAGACGATCACTCCGCTATGGGCGGGCCTCTGGGCCGACCTGCCCGAGCCGGGCAAGACCACGAGCCATCGCTGGAGTGACGATCGCACGATCCGCCTGTACTCCGAGGACGCGGGCGGGATGGAGGTCATCCTCCGCGACCGCTCCGACGAGGCACCCGGCCCCTGGCAGTGGGTCGGCTCCGGCGTCGGCGGGATGCGACTAGGCGAGTCGGCGGACTCGATCGAGAACAAGGGCCGAAACCCCGTCGTCGGCACCTCCGACGGGGCCTCGGTCTATCGCGGGGCGAAGGACGGCCCCTACGAGATGGTCCTCGTCTGGTACGCAACGGGAGGAAAGGCCGGCGCGACTCGAATCCTCGCCGTCCACCGCGACATCCCCGCCCCCGAGCCGAAAGATATCGCCGCCGCCCTGAACCGCGCCTGGGGCAAGGATGTCGCCACCCTCGGCTTCGTCCGCCGCCAGCTGCCCGCGTCCGGCTCGCAACTCGGTGCCTACTTCTGGAATGACGACCGCACCCGCGTCAAGACCTGGGCCGAGGCCACGGACAAAGGCCCGCGCCTGATGACCGAATGGCGCTACTGGCCGATCGGGGCGAACTAGACGAAGATAGAAGAGAGGCCCAGCCCGTAGGGTGGGTCGAGCAACGCGAGGCCCACCAAAGCGCCACATGCGTCACGGATAGGGCGAAGTC
>JANXSH010000754.1 GCA_025356615.1 Planctomycetia bacterium
CACATCTCTTCGCACTCCATGTCCATCAGCGCGATGGACGGGTTGGCGTTCACCGCCTCGTAGTAGGCGTGTCCGGCGGCGACGATGAACCCGCGCGCGTACAGGAACCCGTCGTCGGAGCCGTCCGTATGCTCCTGGATCTTCGCCCGATCGATGGCGTAGAGCTTTCGCTCCAGGATGCGATCGAACTCCAGCAACTCGACTGCGGTGAGCTTGCCGAGTTGCGCGAGCAACTCCGGGATGACCTCGTCGAGCGCCTCCATGAGCGCCTCGGCCTTGGCCTCGGAGAGCTTGCCCTCGGCCAACTTCTGGCGTGCCTTGGCCTTGCCTCCCACCACCTGCCAGGCCGACTCGATGAGCGACCAGAAGCGTTTTTCGGTCATCGTGATTCCCCCGAACCTGGATGCGAGTCCTCGTCGTGGACGATTCTGTGACCCGGCAGGGCGAATGTCAATAGTTCTACTGGTATCGATCGACGATCCCGGTGGCGAGCGGGGCGTGTCAATGCCCTGACGCATCGACCGAACCAGGGCGTTGACGCGCCCCGCTCGCCAATCGGTCACGGAAAATGGCCGATCGGCTGTCCTCGCATCGGGCGAATCGTCGAGTATCCCGCAGGGGTGCTCGTCCCCTATAATCCCGAGCGAGATGGCGTGAATCCGTCGAAGGAGTACCACCCGTGCCGAAACGAATGTCCGGTCGTCTGAAGAGCAAGAAATCGGTCAACTACGCGAAGGCGAATGACCCCTACAAGGGGATGACGTTCCAATCCGGCGTCCAGAAACGCCACGGCGCGAAGAAGAAGAACAAGGGGATGGGGATTCCCGGACGCGCCCTCTCCGCCCCACCGTTGGCGAAATGGCCGGTGAACGGTCAGCACAATTCGGTGACGTATATTGCAGACATCGACAACGACGACGACTGGGACGACATCACCGACAGCGAGGTCCAGTTCCCTTTCCGATCCCTGACGGTCACCAATCCCGCCTGGCAAGGGCTGATCCAGAACGTGCCGGGTCTCGACGCGGACGCGAAGGCGCAAGACCACTTCGCGGCCATTACGGAGGAGATGCGGACCAACGGCAAGAACACCGTCGTCACCGAGTGCATCGGCGAGGCCGCTGCCGCGATCTGCGTACTCGGCGAATCCCAGTTCAATAATTTTAAATTGATCTGGGGCTACGACACCCATTCGGGGACCGGCATCGATCAAATCTGGCGTCAGGCCGGTCACGGAGGAGCGTACACCTACCTCATCGTCGAAGCCAAAGGGCCGGGAGCCTTCCTCAACACCAGGATGGGACTGCCACCCGGATACAACCAGATGGAACAAGGGTGGATCGTCAACCACCTCTACAAGATGGATCTCAACGGGCACGCCGCCGGCCAGGAGATCGTCAAGAAAATGAAGTTGAAATTCGACTGCCCGCATCCCGGCTACGGCGGCTCCTCGACGAACTACTTCGGCCTGGATTTGAACAGCGGGCACAAGACCGCCACGAGCAAGGTGTTCGGCATGGTGGTGACGGCCAAATGGCTCTCCGATGGTCGTCTCGGCTACAAGATGAGTAATAAGTGTGCGTACATGACCTGAGTCGCCACTCTCGTCGAACCTTCCGAGTGGCCGGATCGATGCCCACCCGCTACACTTCCTTCGAGATCGAACTCCGTCATTCGCCTCGTTCCCAAGGGAAGCCGACGCATGAGAGCAATCACCGCCATGTCCTGCCTGGCCCTGGTACTGTCGTTCCTGGCCCTTCCGAGCGCGGGGCCGGCCGCCGACGAGCCTTGGGCACGCATCACCGAGGACGACCGCGCCATCAAGGTCGAGACCGACCAACTCGAGGCCGTCATCCCCAAGAAGAATCCCAAGCAGTGGATGACGGGCATCGAGAAGGGGTCGTTCCTCGACAAGGCCACCGGCTTCCGCGAGGCCGGCGACGGGTTGATGGTCATCGACTGGCTCATGGAACCGGGCAGCGACAAGGCGTGGGCCGACAAGGTCTTCGCCAAGGACGGGGACGGCGTCGGCCGGTACACCTGGCACGAAAACGAGACCGACCTGGGCACGAAATCCTACGCCCGCATGGCCCACGGCTCCAGCCACCGGAAGCGCATGATCGAAGGCCCGCAGCTCTGCCACAAGATGAAGCCGGTCAAGCCCGAGGTCATTCGCGGCAAGGACTTCGTCGCGGTGAAGACGACTTACCAGTTCGAGTACGCGGCCCCCGGCCGCAAGGCCGGGTCACGCTGGACGCAGTTGGTCGTGTTCCCGAAGGGCAAGCGGTACTTCGTGCTGATGGACCGGATCGACAGCGTCAACGACGCGAAGGAGATGTTCCTCCGCAACGACACGCCGGGCTGTGTCCGCCATGTGAAAGGCGACACGTTCAGCGAAATCTACCTCAGCTACTTGAGCGGCCCGAAGGGGGTCCGCATTCCCTCGAGCGAGTTCTTCACCCCGTTCCCGCCCGACCTGAAGTTCGGCTACCGGCGCGACACGCACAAGACGCCGGAGCATTTCATCCGCGCGTACCACCTGCGGGACAAGAAGACGGGCAAAGCCGGCCCCTGGCTGGCGGGCCTGACGCTCGAGCCGTCCGTCGTCTACGAGTCGTGGTGTAGCGAGCGGCCCGGCAACATCATCGTCATGATCCAGGAGATCCACGGCAAGCCGGTCAAGGCGGGCGGGTCGTTCAGCGCGGTCAACATCGTGGGCTTCTTCGACACCGTCGAGGGGATGCACGAGGTGTACGACCGCCACAAGGGCCACACTGCCCTGACGGCCGACAAGTCGGGCTGGCGGCTGGTGAAATAGGTGCGATGATCGTCCCCAGCGCGCCGACGGCGTAGTCTGCGGTAGTGCTGCGGAAGTGGACGCCGTGCAGCGGCATCGACTGTCCCGTGCGGACGACCTCCCACGTCTTGCCCGCGTCGATACTGTGAAGCGCTGCCAGGCCGGCCGACGACCGAGACATCCCGACCGACTCCGCCGACCGCGTGGAATTCCCACGGATCTCGGACCTCGGCGGGCAGGCCGAGCTTGGCGTAGTCCCAACTCGACCCCCGCGTCTTGTTCGACACCAGCACGAGTCCGCCCTGGCCCACGGCGAAGGCGTTCTCGCCGCGCAGCTGGAGGCCGCACAGGTTTCGCCCGCCGAGCGTATCCATCGCGATGGACAACCCTCGAAACAGGGGGAAGGGCCAGCGCTGTAGCGTTAGGTACGTTTTGCGATCGACTCGAGAAGCATCGCGCGAAACGCCGCCAGAATCATGCCCAAACCGTCGATGAACATTCGCGACGAGTGAAGTGTCACTACCGAATCCGCCAGCTTCAGGAACTGCCAAGCCTCACCCGTGGTCACCGCGCCGTACAAAATTCGCGTCTCTGCCCCCGCCCGCTCGTTGAACAGCCTCGCCCCCAGCATCTGCGCGACGCACTGGCCCAACCCCGGTTCGATGTCGCCTCGCTTGGCCTCCAGCACCGTCACCAGCGGGGCCCGCAACCGCGGCACCGGCACCGTCAAGGCCAAGATGTAATCGCACTCCCCGCTCAATCCCTGCCCCGCATCGACATCGAGTCGCTGGCCGGAGTAGATCGCCAGGTCGCCCTCCACGAGTTCCCGGCAAGCCAACAGCACCGGCGCGACCAGAAACTCCGAGCGGGCTTTCTCGCTGACCAAGGCGGCCACGGCGTGGCCGCGACCAAGTTGGTCGCTCAGCCACGTCGGAACGGCCAGGGGTTTCAGGTCCGGGAACAGGTCGCCCAGCCCGGTACTCAGGCCGAACCGGGTCTCGGTGGATTCGAGCGTGAAGTCGGTGTATGGCATTGGGTTAGAGTAGTGGAGTGTCACGGGACAAACAAGCCATGCCTTGCCGCCGACATCCCCGGCGGCAAACAGCGCTTACCCTGACTCTTTCCAGGGGACCATTCACGACAGGAGTAACACGCTTGCGCTTCCACTAGACGCCGACGCATCGGTTCGGCAAGGGATCGTATCACCAGATCGGCCTGGTTCGCGGGCAGTTCGGCGGCGTGCCGGAAGCGAAGCGGTATCGTCTTTCCTCCTGATGCTTTCTCGCTTCAAGGAATGCGAAGGTCGGAACAGGCTTGCTGATAACTACTCTCCAGATCGAGCGGTACGGCGAAATCATCGGAGAGCCAGAGCGGTAACGTCGGTAGAGGTTCACCCACGAGCAGAGAGTGATTCCACGCCTCGAAGCTTGTTCGCATCGCGACTTCGGGTTTCGTTTCGATTTTGCGATGCCAACGACAGGACACGGCATAAGTCCAAGGCGGTTCTTCGCCCAAGGCGGGATCGGTTTGCTCGATCAACTCCAATAGCTCTCCGAAAAGGTTGAATCGACGAACGGTGACGAGATCGACGATGACCACACAAACGCCCTGTCGCAACAACGCCGCGCACTTGGCTACGAAGACCTGTCGATTTTCGGGTCGGTCCTTGTTCGACGGACTTACGATCTCGATCGCCGCCACCAACCGCCGGTTTTTCTCGGCGTCGAAGACCCGCACTTCATACTCGGCGTTGTCGGGAATATCCGTTTCGATGGTAAGAGTTGGTTTTGCCGGTGCCCAGACCGTTGTTGCCACTCCGCCGTTGCCTTCATCGGTCGCCTCGGTCGGCTCCGCAGAGAATAGAGAGTCCTCATTCTCATAGGTCGTGACATCGATCTCTATCTGCGCGCCAACATGAACTCGTGGCTCGGCGACGTAACGACTCGGCAGTTCCTTCCCGAGTTTCTGCACGATGATCGCAGGCCATTGACCGTGGAAACCTTCCCAGGTCGTCCGGTTGGTCAGCGGCGCACGAAAGTGATCGCGGAGCGGCATAGGTCCTTCCTCTTTAGCTCGACTTCGACACGAATCGGGCTGGCGTCCGGCTCAGCTCGCCGGACCTACCTCCGTCACACCATCTGCAACTGCAACGACCGGCCCGCCTTCCACGTCGTCCCCGGCGCACGCACGACTTCGTGATACAGCGTGTCGCGCTCGATCGGCACTCGGCCCGCCTCCTCGATCAGTCGGCGCAGCCCGGCAACGCTGAGTTCCTGCGGCGAATCGCTGCCGGCGTCGTGGTAGATCAGCTCGTGGACCACGGTTCCATCGATGTCATCCGCGCCGAAACTCAGTGCCAATTGCGCCGTCTGGAGGCCGAGCATCACCCAGTACGCCTTGATGTGCTGGAAGTTGTCGAGCATCAGTCGGCTGATCGCCATCACACGCAGGTCCGTGATGCCGGACGCCTTCTTGATGTGGTTCAGGTTCGTGTTGTCGGGGTGGAACGCGAGCGGGATGAACGTCTGGAAGCCACCCGTCTCGTCTTGCAGCGTGCGCAGGCGAATCAGGTGGTCGATGCGGTGCATCGGCTTCTCGATGTGGCCGTAGAGCATGGTCGCGTTGGAGCGCAGGCCGAGCTTGTGGGCTTCGCGGTGGATGCGCATCCAGTTGTCGGCGTCGGCCTTGTGTTCGCAAATCTTGTCGCGCACTTCGGGGTGAAAGATCTCCGCCCCGCCGCCCGGCAGGCTGCCCAGACCCGCGTCTATGAACTCCTCGAAGATGTCGCGA
This sequence comes from Planctomycetia bacterium, assembly GCA_025356615.1. GTDB lineage: Bacteria > Planctomycetota > Planctomycetia > Gemmatales > Gemmataceae > JANXSH01. Next base: position 5,588 of record JANXSH010000754.1, read on the forward strand.
ACGGGCCGTTTGGTGAGTTGCTCGAACCAGTCCCATTCGACCGGCGTGTACGCCTTGAGGTGCAGTCGCGGATACGCCTCGTGGATGATGCGGACGACGTTCAGATACCACTCATACGGCATCAGGTGGTGCAACCCGCCGACGATGTGCAGCTCGGTTGCGCCGCGTCGATCCGCCTCCTCGGCACGATGGAGGATCTGCTCGTCGCTCATCAGGTAGCCCTTGGGGCTTTTCAGGTCGGCCCGGAAGGCGCAGAACGTGCAGCGGTAGACGCACACGTTCGTCGGGTTGAGGTGCGTGTTGATGTTGTAGTAGGCGAACCGGCCGTTCTTCCGCTCGCGGACCTTGTTGGCCAGCTCGCCGAGCGTGAACAGGTCGGCGTGTTCTTCCAGGGCCATGCCGTCCTCGAACGACAGCCGAACCCCGGCCTCGACCTTCTTATGTATCGCAGACAGGCGACTCTCATCGCTCATGATGAACCCCACTTCCGCCTCACGGCTCGTTCGGGATGATCTTACCCGAACGGGGACGAGTTTTCCAGTGATTCAGGACTTCGTGAACTCGTTCACGGAAGTAACCGCAGGGGCGAGAGGGGGATAACATGCCAGGGTCGATTCAGCGCCCTGCGTCGGGGCGAACGGGTACGCTGGTGAAGTCGAGGCCGAGTTTCTGTTCGGTGGCGAAGCGGACGAACTCCCACTGGTCGGCGAACGTCCATTTGTAGCGAGTTTTGAGGTGATCAAGGATGACCCGTCGTGCTTCGACGATGCAGGTCGGCAGTCCGAGCAGATCGACGAGTTGCTGGCTGGAGAGCCGGCAGGGCAGCGGCTCGACTGCGGCCGGCAGGAAAGCCAGAGATGCCAGGGGATGCGCCGAGCCAGCCATGCACGCGCTGACCGCAGCCA
>JANXSH010000774.1 GCA_025356615.1 Planctomycetia bacterium
GCTTGGCGGCCTTCATCTTCGCCATCGTGGCGGCGAAGTCGTCGGGTTTGGCGACCACGGTTTCGCCGTCCTTCGTCTTGGCCGGGTCCTGAGCCTGGGATGTGGCCCAGGCCGCGAAAACGGCGACCAGGGTCATTGTCAAACCTGTCAGGAGCCAGGTCTTGCTGAGGCGGGAGAGTCGCATCTGCAGTCCTCTTGTAGTTGGGGTGGGTCGAGGCAGACCACCCTGGAGAGGCGGCCGCATAGCCGGTCGGAGGGGTGGAGCGTAGGACGTTATATTCGAGGTTCGTTCGTAAGGAACGCCAGACTCGGCCGATCTTGCTGGAATACGTCCGCCGACGGGGCAACAGGGGCGAATCGGACCTCCTCCCGATCGGCCTTGACCCGCCGACGCGGGACGGTATTATCCGCCGCTCGCATCAGTCTCTACATCCAGATAGTCGGGGATTCGTTTGTCCCTGTATTCGGGGGCCGCGGACACGCTCCGCGCGCATAACCATGAGGCAATCGTCACGCCGTTGGCTGACGGGAGCTGTTCTGACCCTTGCGGTGGTGGCCGGCGGCATCTCGGTGCTGTCCAGCCATGCTCAATCGCCTGGATCGGGCACCCCGTCACCGGGAACCTTTTCGACTACGAAGTCGGGCGGTCCCCCGGTGACTGGAGTCGGATCGCCGACCCAGCCACCCCAGCCCGGATTGCCGGCCGCCCGGCCGACCGGCAACGAGATGCAGCGTCAGGATGGTCTGATTCGTCTGGCACGAAGCGTGCCCGGCGATGCCAAGCCCATCCATTTCGATGCCGACCAGATCACGTCCTGGAACGAGGACGGACTGACGGTATTCCTGCTCTCCGGTCAGGTGCTGATCCAGCAGAGTGTCGTCCAGGCGCGCTTCGAACAAGGCGTGGTCTGGGTCGATATGAAACGTTACAAGGCGACAGGCATTCTCCATGTAGACATCTACGCCGAGGGGCGAGTCTGGGTGGATGCCTCGAGCAAGATCCAGGAAGGCCAGCGCGCCGTCCTGAGTCTCGAGACGCGGGGAGAGTTCCGCGTCCGTGCGGGCAAGGGCAAGATGCTGATGCAGGATCGCTCGGGCGATCCTCTCGTCACGCGGGCCCGCGCCCTGGGAGTTGGGCCGCGCAAGGGGGCGGTTCAGGTTCCCGCGTCTGGGGGTCTAACGGCCCCGGCGCAGTCTCCGCCAGCGACCCCCGCCGCTCCGGCCAACCGGCCGGTCGGCCTGGGCGCGCCTGTTACCCCGACCTCGATCGGGGGGGTGCGTCCGATCTCGTTCGAGCAACCGAAGTCGGGCCAAAACGGCCCGGCTTCGGCCGCCATCCAGCTGGCTCAGGCGACGACGCCTGGGCCGGCGGAGTCGGCCATTCCCGATGGTCCACCCGACAGCGTGCCGCCACCCCTGGAGCGTCTCCCCGGAGCCGATCCGTTGCCCGTGCCGTCGGGGCCGCGCCCGACCTTTCCCGCGCCTCCCTCATCCGGCGATCCTACGCCCCCCGCGAATCCCGATCGGCCGATCATGCTCCCGCCTGCTCAACCGGCGCTGCCAATCGCGCCGCGGTCCGAGGCGACTGCGCCCCCGGTGCCAGGAGCGTTGCCGCCGCGCCCGTCGTCCGCACTACCGATCGGATACCGCGTGCTGCCTCGTGGGGGGAAGGCACCCAACATCTCCAGCGAAGTTCTCCCCGGTGGCAAGCGGATCTACACAGTCACCGGTGGTCTGATTCTGCACGTCTCCAATGTGCCGAAACTCGGCGGGCTGGATGTCGAAGCCGATAGCGCCGTCATCTATACGACGAGCAGTCAGGATTCCGACAAAGCCGGGCAGAACCTCCAGGGAGCCGGGGGCGAGACCTCGAGCGAGCTCGAATTCTACCTGGCCGGCCATGTGATCCTACGTTCAGCGCTGAACGCGACGGATCGCGTCAAGATCGAGGCCGACGAACTCTTTTACGACACCAAACGCAACGTCGCGATCGCGCTTCAGACCCGACTCGAACTGAAGACCACCCGGCGCACCCAAGCCGGCCCGCTCATCAACGAGCCTGTCCTTATCACGGCCCCCCGTCTCCTCCAGACCGGGGCGACGACTTACGAGGTGAGCGAGGCCGAGATTTTCT
>JANXSH010000780.1 GCA_025356615.1 Planctomycetia bacterium
GAAGACCCTGAGCTTCTGGAACGACGCGAAGCCCCTGGCCGCCCTATCCTATTACGCCACGCATCCGATGAGCTACTACGGCGACGGTCGCGTGACGAGTGACTTCTGCGGCCTGGCCCGAGACAAGCGAGCGGGCGAGGCGGACAAGGTGTTCCAGGCGTACTTTACCGGATGCGCTGGGAACGTCACGGCGGGGAAGTACAACGACGGGACGAAGGCGAATCGGGCCACCCTCCGCGACCGCATCCACGCCGCGATGAAGGCCGCATGGAAGGCGACGTACCGTCACAAGATCGACAAATACGAGTGGCGAACGCTCCCTATCAAACTCTCGCCGCGCAAGGAAGCCGCCTTCGGGGTCGCGGAGAACAAGAAGACGATCGAGGACGCCAAGGCGACGATTGCCCGGCGCAACAACGCCGCCTACCACCTCGCCTGGCTGGAGCGGATCGCCCGCCCGATCAAGTTTTCGTGCCTGGACCTCGGCGCGGCCCTCGTACTCCACCTGCCCGGCGAGCCGTTCATCGAGTACCAACTCGCCGCACAGCAGGCCCGCAAGGATCGCTTCGTCTGCGTCGCGGGCTACGGCGACGGCGGGCCGGGGTACATCCCGACCGACGCCGCGTTCCTCGAGGGCGGCTACGAGCCGACGGTCGCCCTCGCCGCGCCGTGCGAGAAGCTGATGCGGCAGACGATCGCGAAAATACTCGGGGGGAAGGGGTGAGCAGGGGGAGTTTTGTAGGAGAACTTACGAGGAAGCTTCGTTTCCTGGTGCGCGGTGAAACGCCGGGTGTGCTAGATTTGACCCCAACGGGGTCGTATGTTGAAGACCAGGGCAACGCCCTGGTGATGTGAGACTTCCGGCGTTTCACCGCTCACCGGGAATCGCTGCCACGAAGGAGACAGTCGATGCCGAACAGGGCTTACTCGCCGAAGTGCAGCACATGCCGTCAGCGAACAATGGCACTCTCCTCCATGCCCTATTCCGTGAAGATCAACCACGACGGGCGAGAGTACGATATCGACATTCCGTCCTTGAGCGTTCCGACCTGTTCCAACTGCAAGGCTTTTGTCCTCGACGACGAGGCGAACAACGAAATCGACCGTGCATTTCGTCATCACGCATCCCTTCTGACTCCAGCGGAAATTCGATCGGGCCGAGAAAAACTCGGCCTGAACCAGCAGGCGTTCGCCCAGTGTTTCGGAATCGCCGTCTCGACACTTTCGCGGTGGGAAACCGGCTCACAGATCCAACAGCGATTCCATGATGGGATCCTTCGGGCCTTCTTCGCAATGCCCGACCTACGGACTTTTCTTGCAAAGCTACACGGCGTCCTGTCTGCGACCAACGGAGCGCGTGCGACGATCAGTATGCCCGCCTCCGCTCCTCGGTAGGACGCGAAGCCCCTCGGATGCCCCCGATGGGCGTCGGCATTTCACTTCTTCTCCACCCGCCCCAGCGCCGACTTCGCCCGCCGCGTCAGCTCCGCGTCCTCGGCCCCCGCCGCGACCTGTCGCAACAGCGCCACGGCATCCGGCGAGCCGATCAGGGCGAGCATGTCCACGGCGAGTATCGCCTGGCGGTGTTCGCCGGTCGGCCCCGCCGTCGCGCAGGCGTCGAGCAGGCGCAACAGTTCGCCCCTCACCTGCGTCGAGGGCTTCTTCGAGACGACCTTCTCCATCGGCCCTTCGGCGAATCGGCCCAGCGTACCGAGAGCTTCGGCGGCCTTCTTGCGGTCGCTGAACGTGTCGCTGTCGAGCTGTTTGATCAGACCCGCGATCTTCGCGCCATCGACGGGGACGAGGCTTCCCTTGACGGCCTCCCACGCCCGCGCGGGGTCGCGCGCGAGGCGGTTCATCGCCAGGGTCGCCGTCGGCAGGTTCGGGTCACGCATCCGCCCCCAGAGTTCCTCGCCACGCGCGGCGGAGTGTTTCGCCGCGCGGGATTTGCCCGTTTGAAGATCCGCGATATCCCATATCACGATCGTCGTGTCCTGCCCCGCGCTGACGAGGGTCTTGCCGTCGGCGGTCAGGGCGAGCGTCGAGACGGCCCCGCGATGGCCCTCGAGGTCCGCGAGCAGTCGGCCCGATTCGGCCCACCAGAGCGAGATGTCGCCCTGAGCCGTCGCCGAAGCGAGGAACTTGCCCGAGGCGGCGACGGCAGTCACCCAACCGTCCTGGGCGATCGCGGGCCGGACGGGCGTGCCGGTCTTCAGATCCCACAGGCGGAGCATCCGGTCGCGCCCCCCGGAGAGGAGTCGCGTCTCGGAGACGAACGCCGCCGCGAGCGTGCCGCCGCGATGCCCCTCGAGGCGTGGCCGGGACTTCGTCGTGCGCGCGTCCCAGAGCGGGATGAACGCGGTCTGGCCGAAGGCGGCCGCCGTCGCCCCGCCGGGGGAGAGCAACGGGAGGGAGCGCCGGTCGAGGCCGTCGAGTTTGCGGAGCCGTCGCCCCGCCGCCGAACGCAGCCAGAGGCTGCCGTCGGCGTGCGTGGTCAGCAGCGACGAGCCAGCGACGTTCGAGGCGATGCCCGTCAGGGGCGGCTGTTCGGCGTCGAGGATTTTCGGAGCGCCTTCGGCGAATTCCCAGCGCACCAGCCGGCCATCCGCGTTTACCAGTCGGCCGCCGAGACCCGAGGGGTGCAAGATGGCGGCCTTCGCGGACGGGAGGTCGAACGGGATCTGCCGGCCGGTGACGTGGTCATAGAGACGGGCGTTGCTTGAGGAGCGGGCGTGGCTCGGGCCGTAGACCGCGAGGAGCCGGTCGCTCTTGGTGGCCAGCGACAGGCCGAGGACCGGCCCCGACTCGGGTGCGGGCAGGACCGAAGTGAGGGTCTTCGCGTCCCACAGGCGAATCGTGTGGTCCGCGCCGCCGGTCGCGATGAGGGTGTCCGAGACCGCCAGGGCCGCGACCCGGCCCCGATGCGCCGTGAAAGCGGGGATTCCCGCGCCGGTGCGCGTGTGTCGGCTGACGCCACCGTCAGGAGTGCCCGCGAAGATGTGTTTGCCGTCGCGGCTGAAGGCGATCTGGTAGATGAGGCCTGCCGTGCCGCCGGGGTGATCGGGGCGGCCCGGACTGTCCCATTGCCGCCTGCCCCGGACATCCCAGAGGCTGACCGTGTTACCCGCTTCCCAAGTCACGAGGTCGAAAGACTTCGGAGCGAAGGCGAGGCAGTGCGCGACGACTTGGCCGAACGGCTTCTCGAGCTGCTTCCTCTCGGCGTTCCACACGGTGATGCCGGGATGGTCGCCGCCTGCGGCGAGCAGGCTCCCGTCGTGTGCCCAGGCGAGGCTCCGAACGGAACGCTCCAGGCCGAACGTCGCCTCCGGCTTCCGCGACGAGACGCCGACGAGTTGGACCTTGCCGTCGTCGGTCCCCAGCGCGAGCCACTTCCCGGTCGGGTCGAACGCCAGCGCATCACAGTTATCAGTGCCGAGCGTGAAGGTGTGGACCGACTGCCCGGCCTTCTCGCCTGTGACGGCCCACAGTCGGGCGGTGCCGTCACTGCCGCCCGAGGCGATGAGCTTGCCGTCGTGGCTGAAGCCGACGCAGAGGACATCCCCTTGGTGGCCTCGAAAGCGGAAGAGTTCGCGCCCCGTTGGCACTTCCCACAGGCTCACCGTGCCGTCGTGGCCGACCGAGGCGAGTGAGGCACCGTCCGGCGCGAAGGCGAGGCCGCGGACGAGTCCGCCGTGGCGCAACCGGGCCGTCCCGATGCGAAGGCGCGCCCCGGCGGGGAGCGGGTCGGAGACGGGCGGGGCGACAGCGGAGGCCGCCCCGGCGAGCAGGAGCGGGAGGAGACAACAGAGGCGGAACATGGGTGCAGTCTCGGATTCAGTGTTCAGTGTTCAGTGTTCAGGCCGAAGTTCGGTGTAGAAAGTCACGGTAAACCTCGACAGGGGAGGGAGTTAAGTATACGAGAGAGTGCAGCATTCTGGCTACATCTCATGCAGACTACTTGCTTGGACGGACATCAGGAATCGTCTCAACGGCTCTCGATCCGAGCAGGCACAGAGAGCTTCTCTGCCCCGACCCGGTAGGTCACTCGACTCCGCGTCCCAACGCTTTTCGTAGGCGGTTTACGCAGACGATCAAGAATCGCCAGAAACTATTCTTATACTCCGCGCGGTCGAGATTGGCAGGTGGGAAGAGAGTGCGAGGGGGTCCGGGATTCCGTAGTGCCGAGCTCCGGCTCGGCACGAGAACTCCGCTACGGTAGCGCCGACCCCCTTGGGATCGATCCCCCGAACCGGACGCTTCAGGGGCACTACGACGGGGCGCACTCGGACACCCTTCAGCGTCAGACTATTGGTCGCCATCGTTACCCTTTCACCCCAATGAACCGCTTAATAGACCGGCACCCAGTTGTCCAACACTACTCCTATGCCGATTACCAATGCTCCACTACCCATGGAAAGCAATAGCACAGGCAACGCCCACAGCCCTTCGAAGGAATTGACACAGGCTTGCTTCGGGTTCTCACGGGAATAGATGATCTCCATCGAGCCACCGACGGCTG
>JANXSH010000784.1 GCA_025356615.1 Planctomycetia bacterium
GTGGCTGACATGGCAGGTGGCACGCGACGGGGGGCTGCGCCCGACGCAGTGGGTTCGAGAACTACCGATGGCGCGCCTGGTCGAGTGGCTGGCCGAATTCCTCGAAGGTAAGTACAAAGAGGAGAAGGAGATCCGCCTGGACTCCCCCCTCCTCACGCCGGCTGTCGCCTAACTTTGAAACTACTGGTACCCATCCGCTTTCGCCACTCCGCCACTCCTTCCTTGTCGGTCGGTTTCGGTTCGTACCGATCCACCCCTTCCTGCTTCGGCTTGGACACCGGCGCGTAGACCTTGCACTTCTTCCCCGCTTTCACTTCCTCGATGTCTTTCCAGTTCGCGAATCCCCCATCGACCAATACCTCTTTCGGACGCTGCGAGAAGCGGTCCTCGACCTGGTCCAGCATGGGGGGCAGTTGGCCCTGATCGCTGCCTGTCGTCACCACGTCCACCCCCACGATCACCTGGCCGTGGCATGTCGTGCTGTATTCGACATCATACGCAGGGCGGAAGCCCCCATCTGCCATCTTCATCACCGTCGCTTCGGGGTCCGTCGTCGAGACCCGCGCCTCCTTCTTCTCGCCCGGCTCGATCTCCGCTTCCCTCTCGGGCATCCGCTCCAGAGCCTGCTCGACGTGCTCCACACGTTCCTCCGCGTGTCGCATCGCCGCCGCCTGCTGTTGCCGCGACGGTTCTACCTCGTCGGCAGGCGTCTGCTCCGTCGCAACCACTGGTGGAACGGCGGGATCGGCGGCAGTCGCAGCCAGTTTCTGCCGCAGGCGTTGGACCTCGGCTTGGGCCTCCTGCAAGAGCCTCTCCAGCGTCTCGCGGCGGCGGAACGAGGCCGCCCCTGCACTGGCGCGGACGCGCATGCCATCCTGCGCGACGCGGTCCAGATCGATCAGACCTTGCTCGCGTAACACCTCCACGGAATGCTCGAGCAATTGTTCCAGGAACTCGGGGCTGCCGGTGCGGAAATCGGAGAGGGTGTGGTGGTTGACGGAGACCCCACCGGCGAGCCAGCGGAAGGCGTCGTGATAGACGCACAGGTCGGCCAGTTCACGGGCGCTGGTGAAGCCGGAAAGGGTGGCATATAACGACAGGGCGACGAGCAGACGCGGGTCGATGGCCGGTCGTCCGGCTACACGGCCGCGTGCCCCAAATGGGGTCATACAAGAGGGCGAGATCCAACCCCTGGACGTAAGACCAGACGGCGCGAGCGGGGTGGTCGGCTTCGAGGAGTCCATCGATAGTGATGGCCGAAAGGAACTGCTGGCGATCAGGGACCGACAGACGAGGTTGGGCGGTGCGGTCGGGCACAGCAAGGGGCGTACTCGCGGCTTCGGACACGGCGGGGCCAACAGCAGAGGCTTGGGCCTTCGGCGAGGGGCAAGCCTCTTCGATAGCTGCAGGGATCTCCACGATGCTTTGCTTGGGGTGCGTCTTTGGTCTCATCGCCTGCTCCTTCTCGTTTTTCTTGGGCCTCTCCTTTCATTATACGAAACGGATTTTTTCAAAAGCTCTCATACACACACCCGCTGAAGCTGTCCCGAAATCCGCCCTGGAAAAATGAGACAGCGACAGCGGGTACGTGTATCAGACCTGCGAGTGGTGGGCTTGACCGGCGAACAGCCTGTATCGAATGCGTCTAGACCGAAGTCCGGCGATACTTTTAGTGTCTAAGTCGTTTTCTCGCAATGACTTGATTACAAATTGTCGTGGAAATTGTAGCCAAGAAAAGGGAAAAACGCCTCGCCGTAACCCCCTTGTCACGAACAACGTGGACGACTACATATACTAGGGGCGTTCAGCCTTTTGCAGCCAGAACGATGCAGGACAATTTCGCATCTAACCATCTATCTGGCATAATCTTACGACGAAATACATCGCCGAACTTCGGTTTAGGAAATTGCTCTATCCCCTGAGCTACGGGGGCACTCTGCTAGATGACCGTTTCATAAGTTCGCCGCCAGTCGGCTTTTGGCTTAGCTTGACGCGCCAGTTTCGAAGTTGCGCGTCGTGGTAGGGCGAGGCGGGTGCGCGCATTTCGGAGCGGCGATGCGTAAGCCCAATGCCTCGAAGTTAAGGGGCGGTTTGCGGGACGACTACGAGGGTGGGGATGAATCGCTCCTCGTCCGCCTTTCTCTTCACCGGCCAGGCCGGCCGCGTCACCTTCTTCTTCCGTGGGCAGCTCCGCTTGC
>JANXSH010000785.1 GCA_025356615.1 Planctomycetia bacterium
GTGGCTGACATGGCAGGTGGCACGCGACGGGGGGCTGCGCCCGACGCAGTGGGTTCGAGAACTACCGATGGCGCGCCTGGTCGAGTGGCTGGCCGAATTCCTCGAAGGTAAGTACAAAGAGGAGAAGGAGATCCGCCTGGAATCCCCCCTCCTCACGCTGGCTGTCGCCTAACTTTGAAACTACTGTAACGCTCCCGGCTCGCCCAAACCGATTTCCTCACTCGCTCTCAGGCGAATGGTGAGGTCTTCGAGTCTGCGCAGGAGGGAATGAAGTCACTCGGTCGGCGGCAGCGTGCCAGTGTCGAGACTCACGCCGACGCGATCGACGGCCGCAGGTAGGGAGATCGTGAACGTCGAGCCTTTGCCGACCTCGCTCTGGACGGTCACGTCGCCGCCCATCATCCGGCAGAGCTTGCGGCAGATCGACAGCCCTAGGCCGGTGCCGCCGAGTTGGCGGGTCTTGTCGTGGACCTGCTCGAAGTCGCGGAACAGAAGGCCCACCTGGTCCGGCGACATTCCCATGCCGGTGTCGATGACGTGGAAGAGGACCCAGTCGCGTCCCTGGTGGGCCACTCGTCGGACCGCGAGCGTGATCGTGCCGCGCTCGGTGAATTTGCAGGCGTTCGACAACAGATTCAGGAGACACTGACGCAGGCGGGTCACGTCGGCGTACATCGAGGCGCTCTCTTCGAGGCCGGTGACGACGAGCGTCAGGCCGGCCTTCACCATCGGCTGGATCGTCGCGGTGACTTCGCGGATCAGTCGGGGAACCTCGAAAGACTCGAGGTTGAGGGTCATCTTGCCCGCCTCGATCTTCGACAGGTCGAGGATGTCGTTGATGAGCGCGAGCAGGTGGCGGCCGGCCCAGGTGATCTTCTCCAGGTCGGGGATCATGTCGTCGTGGCCGTCGTCGGTACACGTCTCGCGCAGCATCTCGCTGTAGCCGATGATGGCGTTGAGCGGCGTGCGCAACTCGTGGCTCATGTTGGCGAGGAACTGGCCCTTGGTGCGGTCGGCGGCCTCGGCGGACTCCTTCGCGATGCTTAGTTGGCTGGCCCGTGCGTCCTGCTCGACTCGTGCAAGCCCAGCACCGACCGCGCTGGCTAGCACCTGGACGAGCTGCGCCTCGAGTGGGCCGATCTCCCGGCTGCCGGGCCGGCGCGAGCGCGCGCCGTAGAGCGCGCCGATCACCTGGTCCTGCGAGTCGAGGATCGGCGAGGCGACGACGGACTGGACGTTGCGGAGGCTGTCGGTCTGGGAGAGGGCACTGACGCGGGGCTGGAAGAAGGTCCGGCGTTCGCTGACGACGCGGTTGACGATGGAGTAGCTGAACTCGCGGCCCGGCGCGCCCTCGTCGCGGAACGACCGGGCGATGACCCGCCAGACATCGCCGGTGCGGAAGAGGATCAAGCCGCTATCGAGGGAAACCAGATCGACGAGCGCCTTCGCGGTCTGGTCGTAATACTCCGGGGAGGCGGGCGAGGAGCGCTGGACGGCGACGACGGCCTCGAACCACTGGGTCAGCACGTCGGGCGTCGGCGCGGACCCCATGAGTTGGAAGCTCTCGCGCAAGCCCGCCATCGACCGCGCCTGGAGCGGCTGGAGGACCGTCTTGAGATCCTCGATGGTGACCTCTTCGGGGATGGCGAACTCGATGTCGATGAGCGTGTCGCCGATGCCGAGCCGGATGGGCGGGTGGAGCACGGCCCAGCCGCCGGGCGGGATGGCCCCTTCGGCGATGACGATGGGCTGTTTGGTGCTGAGGTTGTCCACGCGAATCTCGCCGCTGGGCATGTTCTCGACGCGGACGTGGTCCTTGGAGACGTAGCCGTCTTGCACCATGCAGCGGGCGACGGTGCCGCGCTTCGGCCCCCGCCCGAACTCGAGTGGCCCCAGGCCGTGTTCGAGTTGGAGCCGCTCGCGGGCGTTGTTGACGTGGAACCGAAGCATGCGCCGGTGCCCTCCTCAACGTTCGCCGGACGAGGCCGAACGACGGCGGCGCGGCGCGGTCGGTCGTGTCGCCAGGACGGCGGCGACGGCCAGGGTCATGTCGCGCCAGTCCGTCTGAGGCTCGTCCCAGGCGTCATGGCGCGAACGCAATCGGCCACTGCTGAGTTGGACGAATACCTCGTCGAGCGCGCTCGCCTCGTAGGCGGGCACCTCGCCCGTCTCGAACTCTGCGTCGAGTAAGCTAATCATCGGCGGTGTGGTATCGGTCGGCGAGGTCGAGTCCGACGACTCCCTGGGCACCACGATCTCGGCACTGCCGGGCGTCAAGATCGGGCCGGGTAGCGTGATGAGACTGTCGGGCACGGCGGGGAGGTCGCGCAGGGGACCATTCTTGTCACCCGTCGAGGACTCGGCGATGAGAGGACCGCCCGCCGCGTTGGTCGGGAGGGCGGCCAGCGTGCCGGTGGAAGGAGCCTCCAGCGTGGTCGTGGTCACGAACGCGAGGACGGCACCGTGCCCCGTCACCTGCGCCAGCGCGAAGGCGACACCGTCGGAACCGAGGCCACCACCGCCGCCGCCGCCGCTGCTGCCGCCGCCGCCGCCATTGGACCCGGCCGTCCCACTACTGCCGACGGCCTGGATGACCTTCTGGAGCAGCGGCGCGCTAGTCGGGTCCAGGGCGCGCGGGCCGTCGATGACGAACGAGTCGAACAACGGAACGGGCGGCACGCTCAGGGAGAGCGGGACGGCGATGGTGAACACCGTGCCGCCGATGTCTTGGATTCGGGGGCTGGTGCTCCTATCGAGCGTGAGCGTGATCGTCCGGGCGAAACGATCGACGACGTAGGCGTGGGACGCCACCACTTCCTCCCGGCCCGTCACGCGGTCGTAGTAGCGCAGGATCGGCGTGTCGAAGTCGTCGTTGTAGTATCGGAACACGATCGTCACAGTGTCGGATTCGCCGATGTTGATTGCGCGCACGTCGTAGGCTGAGGTGATCGTCCTGCCGTCGATCTGTCCTGAGCCGTTGAGTCTCGAGGCGACGCCGACCGGGACCACGGCGACGACGAGCGAGGCGTCCGAGCCGTTGGAGATGAGGTGCGTCAAGGTGGCCGTCACGCCAGGCTCATGGGCGACGACGACACCGGCCAGGATCGTTTCCTTGTTAGCCTGGTCCGTTCGCACGCCGACGAGCAGGACATCGATGTCGAA
>JANXSH010000820.1 GCA_025356615.1 Planctomycetia bacterium
CTTCGCCCAGCACGACACAGACGCCGGGCGGGTTGGTGGTGAGGTCCTTCCACTGCGTCGGCGGCGCGAGCCGACAGATCGCGAGGGCGAGTTCGTCGCGCGGCACGCCGGGCTGGGTGTCCTTGTAGGTCGCCACGAGGGCCGAGAGCGCCCTCGTCGATCGCCGCGCGGGCTGTCGTTCGGGGTCACTCAGTCGGGCGATCGACTTCGCCAGTTCACTGCGGAGCGCGTCGTCCTTCTCGGGTAAGAGGGACGCGAGTTGGTCGAGGGTCGTCTCCTGTTCCTTCGTGTCGAGACCCTTCGCGCCGAGACGCTGCTCGTCGGCACCGGGCCAAACCGTGATCGGCTGCGACAGGAGCCGGGCCGCCCTCACCCGCTCGGCACTGAGGCGTTTCGTGTCGCGGATCTCCCGGACGAGGACGGCCCGCCCTTCGGGCGTGCTGAAGGTCGGCGACTGCAACTGCGGTGCCTCGCCACCGTTGACCTCGGCGTAGAGGCGCGTCGCCTTCCAGGCTTCCTCTGGCCCGGCGAGGCCGAAGACCCAGTCGAACACGTCCATCTGGAGGCGATCCCACCCCGTCGGTGCCTCGTCGGTGCCGGGGGAGACCGTCGCGAAGTCGCCCCGGTTCGCCTCGACCCACGCGAGCAGCCCCGCAACCCGGCGCGACGCCCGGCCCCGGCCCCGGCGCAGGTCGTCGAGTTTCGCGAGGGTGACGACATCCTCTTGCACGCGGAGCATGAGGATCGCCCACCGCGCGAGGCTCACGACCGGGGTGTTCGTCTCGTCCGTCGGGGCGAGTAGTTTGCCATCCGCGGCGCAGAATCGGAAGCCGGACGGACGCAGCTTCCACGTCTTGCCGTCCGCACCGGGTTCGAGGAACAACAGCGCCTGCTCGATCGCCCTCGGCTCGGCCTTCTTCGTCTCGGGGTCCACCTCACCCGTCGTCCGCACGCGCGCGGGGTCCAGCCCGGTCGGCGCGATTAGGGCACCGACCTCGACCTTGACCTTGCCGGTAGAACGCAAGACCTTGCGGACGCGAAACTTCGTCGGCACATGGGGATCGATCGGAGTCGCCACGACGATCACGGGGGACTCGATGCACAACTTGCGCAGGGGCACGGCCTCCGCCCGGACGAATGCGGGGGCGAACACGATCAGGAGAACGGACCAGGAGCGAAGCATGCGGCGTCCTCATGGGGATGGATGGCCTAGTCATCATATCCATGAGGGTGGGCCAGATGCCAGTCCCATGCCGTTTTTACGATCTCCTCGAGGTTCCGATAACGCGGGTTCCAGCCCAATTCCCGTTCTGCCGTCGCTGCTGCGGCGACGAGGACCGGCGGGTCGCCCGCCCGGCGCGGGCCGACCTCCACGGGCACTTTTCGCCCCGAGACGGCCTCGACGGCGCGGATCACCTCGCGGACGCTGTGGCCCTGGCCGGTGCCGAGGTTGCACACCAGCACCTTGTCGGGCGTCAGCTTCTCGAGCGCCAGGAGGTGCGCCGAGGCGAGGTCGTCCACATGGATGTAGTCGCGGACGCACGTCCCGTCCGGCGTCGGATAGTCGTCGCCGAAGACCTGGATCGCGGGCCGACGCCCGAGGGCGGCGGCGATGACGAGCGGGATGAGGTGCGACTCGGGGTCGTGGTCCTCGCCGATGTCGCCCTTGGGGCTTGCCCCGGCGGCGTTGAAGTAGCGCAGGATGCCGACGCCGAGGCCATACGCCGAGGCGTGATCCATGAGCGCCTTCTCGACGACGAGCTTCGTGTTGCCGTAGGGGTTGATCGGCGCTTGCGGCTCGTTCTCGTCGATCGGCACCTTCTTCGGGATGCCATACGTCGCGCAGGTGCTGGAGAAGACGATGCGTCGGACCTCGTGTCGGCGGAGTTGGTCGAGCAAGTTCAGCGAGCCGATCACGTTGTTCCGGTAGTACAGCGCGGGGTCGGTCACGCTCTCGCCGACGAGCGCGACCGCCGCGAAGTGGACGACCGCCTCGATGCGGCGGCTGACCAGCGCGTGGTCGATGCGCGCCGGCTCGAGGAGGTCGGCGACGATGAGCCGATCCGCCGACACGCTCGCGCGGTGGCCCTGCGCGAGGTTGTCGTAGACCCACACCTCATGGCCGCTCGCCAGGAGTAAGCGGACGGTGTGGCTGCCGATGTATCCGGCCCCGCCGGTGACGAGAACACGCATGGTCGAACCCTACTCGAGTGCAGTGTACGGAGTGCAAAGTGCAGAATAGCAGAAGAGACGGCGAATCGTCGCCGTCTCTTCGCATTCACCCTGTATTTTGCGCTACGCACTCCGCACCCGAGGGCCGTCATCGCCCCATCAGATACGCCTGGAGGTCGCGCGTGATCTGGTTGCAGTAGCCCTTCCAGTCCGTCGTCGCCTGGCCGCCTCGGGGGCGCATGACGAGGGTGATCGTCAGCTTGTGGGACTGACTGGGGTCGAGTCGTTGCATGTGCAACTCGATGTCGGTCGATGGAACGGCCTGGACGGCGTTCCGACCGCTCACCCAGCCGAACATGCCCTTCTTCTCACCGCGTGCCTGGAGGTGAACCTGGATCAGCCCCGGCACACTCTCGACGACTTGGCCGCCGAGGTCGTTGACGAACCCCTTGAGCTTGATGATGGCCATCGCCTCGACCATGCTCGCCTCGATGCTATGCTCGAAGGAGTTTCGATCGACGAGGCGGGCCACCGTCGGAATACGAGGGCGACTGAGGCCGTTCGGCATGGGCTGGGAGGGTGCCGCCGCGGCGGCAGCCCGCCGCATCGGGAGGATGCGCCTTCCCAGGGCGATTTCGTAGGCTTGCGCGAGTTCCCAGGCGGTGTTCGGCCGCTCGTCGGGGTACTTGCCCAGGCAGCGCATGACGACCGCCTCGAGGGCGGGCGAGACGAGGTCGGGCAGGCCGATCTCCTCGAAACTCGGCGGCGGGTCGTCGGCGTGGGCCAGCATGAGCTTTTCGATACCGTTGTGCAGGAATGGCCGGCGTCCCGTGAGCATCTCGTAGAGCATGACTCCGACGGAGTAGAGGTCGCCGCGCCCGTCGAGATCGTTGCCCCGCACCATCTCGGGCGAGATGTATTCCGGCGTGCCCGAAGCCGCCGGCAGGCTGAAATCGACCAGGTCATCCTGCGAGATGTACAGCAGAGTGTTCATCTTCGCCAGGCCGTAGTCCATCAACTTGAGCGACTCGATCGCCGTGCCGGGGTTCTGGATCATCACGTTGCCGGGCTTGAGGTCGCGGTGGACGATCCCGGCGTCGTGGGCGGACTGGAGGACATCGCAGAGTTGCGCCAACAACCGCCCGGTGCGTTCGGGAGTGAATCGGCCCTCGCGCTGGATCAGGGCGTTGAGGTCGCTGCCGCGCAGGTGCTCCATGACGAGGATAGGCCCGTTGGCGTCCTTGACCGTGGAGTCGAAGACCGCGACGGAGTGCGCGTGCTGGAAGCGCGACATGATGTAGATTTCGCGCTTGAAATGCTCGACCGTCTTGGATTGCGCGAGGAGCGATTCCTTGAGGACTTTGACGACGACATCCCGCGCCGGCGTGGTCTGCCGAGCGAGATAGATCTTGCTCATGCCGCCTTCGTCGATCTGTCGCGATACCCGGTATTTGCCGAGAATGAGCCGTCCCAGCATGCCTCGCCCCTCACGTCGGATGGCCTGGACAACACGGACGATCAACTCTAGGGTGTGTTTCGGGTCGGGGCCAATCGGCGAGCGCGGAATTTGGGATACGGTCAGGAGTCGAAAGTGAAACAAGGGGAAGCATTGGAGAAGGCAGGGCCATCTACTCATCGCCGTGCGGATGGAGTTCTACCAATCGGAACAACTGATCGCGGATGGACCGTCCACATGCCGCACACCCCAACTCCTGATCGAGTGGCACGCCACAGCCTGGGCAGAACCATCGACCGAGAATGCGACCGATCTCGACACCTTGCAAGCGGCTCTTTTGAACCGGGAACCGCGCGGCCATGACAGCGTGCATATTTCGGCTGAAAGGCATATCACCGACGACGCAGGTGAACACGTCATCAATCAGCGCCATTTCGTGGCCGCATCGAGGGCAATACATATCTGTTTTCTCTTTGGATCGAGTTAGTGCCCCTGCCCCCGGATCTCTCGGTAGGCTGGCTACTCGTCAATGGAACTCCCGCTTCTGGAGAACCCCGCCCGTCACCTCGTGGACCGGCAACACGACGATGAAGGCGTTCGCGTCCATGCCCTTGACGATCCCCTCCAGCCGCGTAATCTCGAGCCGAGTCACGACGCAGAACAAGACTTGCTGCTCGGCGGCGGTGTAGCCGCCCCTCGCCAGGAACGTCGTCACGCCACGCCCCAGCTCGGTCAGGATCGCCTGCCGGATGACCTCGTGGCGCTCGGAGACGATCAGCACGCCGTTGTACGCCTCGATGCCGTGGAGGAGGTAGTCGATCGTCTTCGACCCGGCGAAGTACGTCAACACGGAGTACAGGGCCGGCTCGACCCCGAGGAAGAACGCCGCCGTGAGGAAGATGACGACATTCAGCCCCAGGACGACTTCGCCGATGCTGGCGAAAGACCGCTTACTGATGAGGACGGCGAGGATCTCGGTCCCGTCGATCACGCCCCCGCCCCGGATGGCTAGTCCGACGCCGGCCCCGACGAAGAAGCCGCCGAAGGCGGCGGCGAGCAGTTTGTCCTCGGTCGCCACCGGGAAAGGGATCAGCGCCAGGCAGAGGGCGTGACCGACGATCGCCAGGGAACTCTTGACCGCGAACGCCCGCCCGATGTGTCGGTAGCCGACCCCGACGAACGGGATGTTCAGGACGACGAGCAACACCGACAACGGAACGCCGGACAGTTTCGCCAGCAGCATCGAGATGCCCGTGACGCCCCCATCGATGAAGTAGTTCGGCAGGAGGAAACTCGAAAGGCCCATCGCCGAAACGAGGATGCCGGTGAGGAGGTAGACCGCGCTGACGAGATGCCGAACCGATCCCATCCCGCCCTCCGATCCGAACGCCTCGAGTGCCGCTCCCCCCTACTTGATATACGCCATCAGGATATAGGTCTGGACACCGACCGTGAGGGGCAGCCCCAGAATCAACAAGATCGTCCAGAGATTTAGGCCGGCCCGCAGCTTGGCGACCAACAAGTCATCGACGCGCGATTCCAGGTCGGCCCGTACCGCGACGAGGTCCACGCCCCCATGTTTCGCACCCTCTTGGCGAAAGCGGGCCAGCGTGACTTTAGCCACCGTGTCGAGCAATCGTCGCTCGATCCGAGATCGCAACCAACCCGAGCCGTCATCCGTGACCTGGTGGATCGCCTGAGCAAGCCCCTGTTCGGCTCGCGCGAGGGGCAATCGCTCGAGATGCCGAGCGATCCCCCCTCCCCTCTCCCCGAACTCCTGATCGGGCGCTATCCCGAGTAGTCGATCGAAGACCGCGCCGACGACGCGACGCCCCAACCCGAGGGAGCGGAAGCCGTGGGCCAACGCCATGACGATGGCACGCTTGCCGCCGAAGACGACGCCGGCAACCACAGACTCGACCAAAGCGACTCCTGCGGCGATCACCGCATAGAGAGGATGATCGCGGAGGAAGAAGTAGGAGGCCCCGGCCAGCAGGACTCCACTCCCGAGTAGGATCAGGAACGTGGCGACGAAAGAGCGGAGCGCCACGCCCGCCAGCGCGGCAAGATTGCCCCCGATCGAACGAAGACCGCTCATCATTAGGACGACTCCAACTCTTGCCAGAGTTACCGATGCCTGCCCTCGACGCGCGAGGTGTGACCTCGCCGATCGAGTAGCACGGCATCAAAGCGGAGGTACGCGATTCGACGAGACTCACCGCGCGAAGAGCCGATTCAGCTCTTGTTCGGTAATCTCGAGGTTGCTCGTCGCCCCGGTATCGCGAAGGATCTTGTCGGCGAGGAGGCGGGTCGTCGGAGTCAGGACGCTGAAATGATTCGCGCCCTGGACCGGCAGGAAGTGGAGCTTGGGGTTGGTCGAGGCACGCGCCATCGTTTGTAAGGCGTCCAGATTGCCGTCCGTCTTCCCCTCGATCACGAACACAGGGTTGCGCACCGCCGCCAGCCACCGGCCCGGCGAACGGAGTTCGATTTCACGCTTGTTCGAGGTGTCGAAGGGGATGTACTCGGGGGGGTAATTACCGACATCGGCTGCCGGTCCGAAGGAGAAGACGGCCCTGAATCGATCGGAGCATTCCGCAGCGAGGAGGACGAGCGTCCCGCCCGTGCTGTGGCCGCCCAGATAGATCCGCGTGGGATCGACGAACGGTTGCTTGCCGAGGTATTCCGCCGCCGCCAACACGTCGTCCACCTCGCCGAAGAAGCCCTCCTTGGTGCCGGGATTATCGTTCCCGCCTCGCAGCGACGGGAACATCATGACGATCCCGGCCTTGCGAAAAGCGCTGGCGGTCTGGTCGTTCTCCGCCGGACCCTCTTTCCAACTCCCCTCGTCGATCGTGTTGCAGTCGCCGCCCGTAATCCAGATGATGGCCGGGTGCTTCTTCCCGTCCTTCGGGGTCGGCGTGAGGTAGGCGGCGAGTTTGCCGACTGCGGAGTCGTACTTGACGACGCGGAACAGGTTGGCCGGCGGCACGGCCACGGGTGTCTTGACTCCCTTTTGAGGGACGGCTTTCGTCGTGAAGCCTCGCCGAGCCTCTACCAAGGAGGCCCCCTGTTCGGGGGAGGACTTGCCGCAGCCGGCGACGCATACAATGCCGACGATGAGGAAGCGAAGGGATTTCATATCCGTACTATTCTCCGTTGATTCAAACATAATGCTCCCCCTTGGCGCGACATGCCAAGGGGGAGCCTCCACGATATTACCCCGGCCCGGAAGTTTCGGTGGTGGGCTTGACGGGCGAACAGCCTGTATAGAATACGGTAGAGGGAATCGTACCCCAGCGAGTAGATACGTCAAGGGTTTGCGTCATGGCCGAATCATCCAGCCTCCCCATCGAACACTGCTTCTGCCACAATTCCGCCTGCCCCGACCACGGCAAACGCGGTCATGGCAACGTTTATTTCCGCGGCTGGAGCGGCC
>JANXSH010000887.1 GCA_025356615.1 Planctomycetia bacterium
CCCCACCACCAGCCACTCGTGTCATGGATAGGGGTGAAGCCGGTGAAGTGCTGGTGGGCCTCGCTCCGCTCGACCCACCCTACACGCTCCCGAAAGATTTGCCTCACCCCTCCACGCCCCGCTCCCCCTTTCACTTCGTCCTTGCTTCGTCGCACACTCCTTCTTACTCTTAAGGGGAGAGATTCCCGGCGTTGCCACACACCTCCCATCGACCCCGATAACGACACACGCCATGGCCAGCTCCATCACCATAACGTGCCCCGAGTGCGAGAAGCAACTCAAGGCGTCCAGCGAAGTGCTGGGCAAGAAGATCCGCTGCAAGGCGTGCGGCGCGACATTCGTCGGCCGCGCCGCCAAGGAGCCGGTGGCCCCTACCAAGAAGGCCGCGCCGAAGCAAGAGGCCAAGCCCGCCGCAAAACCACCGGCCCCCAGTCCGGCGGAGGACGACGAGGACGACGGGAAGGCTTACGGCGTCACGCACGAATACCTGGGCCGACGCTGCCCCAACTGCACGGAGCCTGTCGAGGAGTCGCAAGTCGTCTGCATCGAGTGCGGCTACAACTCTTCGACGCGCGAACGCGCCCGCAAGATCAAAGTCGCCGACACCACGGGCGGCGATGTCTTCTGGTGGCTGCTCCCCGGCATCCTCTGCGTCATCGCCATCGTCATCCTGCTGACGGCCTGGCTGCTCTACGTCTTCATGGTCAACGAGGCGACCTTCGCGGATAACGCATCAGAAACCTGGTACGACTTCCTCGGCGGCAAGGGAATGAAGATCTACACCGGCCTCGTGGCCCTGTTCATCATCTACAAATGCACCCGGTTCGCCATCAAACGGCTCATCCAGGACAACAAGCCGCCCGAACACGAGGACAAGAGCCGAGACGACGACGAAGACGACGACGACGATTGAGCGTCACGCGCTCGGGATCGCCCGCCTCAGCATCTCGATCAGATTCTCGACCGTGAACGGCTTTTCGAGGACGTGCGGGAAGCCGTCGGCCCGCGCGCGATCGAGTTCGAGGGGGCCGCTGTAGCCCGTCGCCAGGATGACGGGAAGGTCGGGGCGTACCTGACGCATCCGATCGGCCAGTTCGGTCCCGCGCATGCCGGGCATGTCGAGGTCCGTGATGAGGCCGGCGAACGCATCGGGGGCGGCGAGGAACGCCTCGAGCGCCTGTTCCGGCTCCGAGTACGCGCTGACCTCGAATCCCAGTCGCCCGAGCATGGCCTCGCCGAGGTGCGCCAGATACACCTGGTCATCGACGAAGAGCAGGCGCGGGGGCGTGGCGTGCGCCTTCCAGGGCGACGCGGAAGGGTTCTCTGCGAGTAGGGGGAAGTACAGGTCGAAGGTCGTGCCGGCGCCGGGCTTGCTGGTCACGACGACGCACCCTCTATGATTTTCGACCACTCCCTGGACGACGGCCATCCCCAGCCCCGCGCCGACTCCCTCGGCGCGGGTCGAGAAAAATGGCTCGAACAGCCGCGCCAGCGTATCTTCGTCCATGCCCTTCCCCGTGTCTCGGACCCGCAGTCGATTTTGCGTGCCGGGCACGAGAGGGGGATGCCGACTGGCGAACTCTGCCGCGACCACCTCGGTCGCGAGCGACACCTCGAGCAGCCCCCCCGATTCCGACATCGCTTGCACCGCGTTCGTGCAGAGGTTGATGACGGCCTGATGGATTTGCCCGGCGTCGGCCTCGACCAGGGGGCCGTTGGTCGGCAGGTCGGCGCTGACACGAATGCGCGCCGGGATCAGCGGGCGGAGGAACGCCAGCGCCTCGTAGACCACGGGGCCGAGGGCCATCGGTTGTCGGTGGACGGGCCGCTTGCGTCCGAACGAGAGGATTTGGCGTGACAACTCGGTCGCACGGTGGATGCCTTGGAAAATCTGTTGAATGTTCTCCCGGACGTGCGGGAGGTCGGCGGTGTCGGCCCGCACCAACTGGACGTGGCCGGTCAGCCCCGTAAGGATGTTGTTGAAGTCGTGGGCGATGCTGCTCGCCAGGGTGCCGAGCGCTTCGAGCTTTTGCGAATGCATCAGTTGCGTCTCCAGCTTTCGTCGCTGGTCGTCGGCCTGACGGCGCTCGCTCACGTCGCGGCTCGCCCAGAGCAAGTGGCGGCACGCCCCGCCCGCGCTGCGCACCGGAATCAGGCACTGCTCGGTAAACGTCTCGCGCGGGCCGTGCCTCCACGACAGTTCGAACGTGACGGATCGCTCCAGCGCGACCGCCGTCGAGAACATCTGGAGGAGTTCGCGCTTCTCCTCCTCGCCGACGGGGAATCCGGCGAGCAGCTCCCCGAACGACGAGCCGCTGATGTCCTCGATCCGGCCAGGGCGTCCCAGGGTTGCGGATTGGGCCAACCAGGCGCGGTTCGCCGAGGCGAGCTGCCACTCGCCGTTCCCGGCGGCGGAGAACAGGGCCAGCATCTCGCTCGTGTGGTCGTAGATGAGCGACAGGAGGGTCCGGCTCTCGTTGAGCGCCTTCTCGGCGTGCCGCCGTCGCCGTCGGCTCGCCGCCTCGCGCAGCTCGCGCCGGACGGCGGGGGCGAGCCGGGTCAGGCTCGATTTGAGCAGATAGTCGGCGGCCCCGGCCCTCATGCTCTGGACGGCGACCTCTTCGCCCACGGTCCCCGAGAGGAGGATGAACGGGATGTCCCGCCCCCCCTCCTGGACGACGCGCAGCGCGTCCAGCCCGTTGAACTGCGGCATGGCGTAGTCCGAGAGGACGATGTCCCATTCCACCTCCGCCAAGGCGCGGCGGAGGTCGGCTTCGGTCTCGACCCGGCGCGAGATGATGCCCCAGCCGGCGCGGCGCAGCTCGCGAATCTGCAAGAGCGTGTCGTCTTCTCGGTCCTCGACGAATAGGACGCGGAGTGTGTCGTTCATGCCTGTTGCACCGGGGGCGATTCGTCGAGCGACAACCAGTACATGCCCAACTGGCCGACTGCTATCATGAAGCTATCGAAATCGACGGGCTTGCGGATGTAACTATTCGCGCCGAGAATGTAACTCTGGACGATGTCTCGCTCTTCACGCGAGGAAGTCAGCACCACGACGCGGAGTAAGTTCGTTCGTCGATCGCTCCGCACCCGGCGGAGGACATCGAGGCCGTCGAGGCGGGGTAGTTCGAGGTCGAGGAGCATCACGGCGGGCAACACGGCCGCGTCCCGCCCGAGGTGCGACCCGAGGCCGAAGAGGTAGTCCAGCGCTTCGACCCCGTCGCGGGCCACCACGACGGGGTTGAGGATATGGTTCTTCTTCAACGCCCGTAACGTGAGGAGT
>JANXSH010000899.1 GCA_025356615.1 Planctomycetia bacterium
GCGGCGGGTTCAACAACGGCGGCGGGTTCAACAACGGTGGTGGCGGGTTCAACAACGGTGGTGGCGGGTTCAACGGCGGCGGCGGGTTCAACGGCGGTGGCGGGTTCAACAACGGCGGCGGCGGGTTCAACGGCGGGTTCAACAACGGCGGCGGGTTCAACGGCGGGTTCAACGGCGGCGGCGGGTTCAACGGCAAGGGCTTCTTCATGACCGGAGGCAGCGCGTTGAGCGGCCTTTGAGAGCAGGCGACTTCATTCCCCGACAACAACGAGAGCCACGGACCTGCATCCGTGGCTCTCGTCGTTGTTGTCGGGGATTCCCAACTACCGTGTCGATAGCACCGCGTGGACCGCCTCGATTAGTTCGCGCTCGCGATAGGGTTTCGTGATGGAGCCTGGGGCTGCCTGGTCCTCGCCGACGATGAAGGCGACCGTCGTGTCGGGATGGATGCGGGCGAGCTCCTTCGAGAGTTCCGAATCCTTCATCGTTTCGTCCAGAAGGATGAGGGTGATGCGGGAGTGTTCGACGCGGTAGGTCGCCAGAGCGCCGTGGTCGTCCCCTGCCAGGAGTACCTCGAACCCGGCCCGACTCAGGTACGCGCCGGCGAGATTGCGGAGGGGCATGTCGTCATCGACGAGTAGGATGACGTGGGATCCGGTGGGAAACGCGGCCGTCGCATGGGTGGTCGTGGCGACCAATACGGACGATCGCGCGCGGGGGAGGTAGAGGTGGAAGCAGGTGCCGCCCCGCACCGAACTGACACACTCGGCCCATCCCTGGTGTTGCTTGACGATGCCTTGCACCATCGCCAACCCCATGCCCGATGCCCGCGCGACGGGCTGGGCACCGGCGAACGGGTCGAAGATGTTGGCGATGATTTCCGGAGCGATCACGGGGCCGTCGTCCTGCACGCTGAGGCGGACGAACAGACCGACCTTGGCGTCCGTGTGACGACGCTCTTCTTCGGCGTCGATCTCGACGTTCGCGGCCTGGAGAAGGAGCCGACCCTTTCCCTGGATCGCCTGGATCGCGTCGAGGGCGAGCTGGATGACGATGTGGGACAGCTGCGAGGAGTCCGCCTGCACGGCCCAGAGGTCGGGGGCAACTTCGAGGTCCAGGCGGATGTGTTCGGTCAGCAGGTGTCGGATGTGCTGATGGGCCTCGGCGAGGATCGTTGCCGGATCGACCAGGCGAAGCCGGAGCAACGTTTGGCGGGCGAAGCCCAGGAGTTGGCGGGTCAAGTCCGCGCCGCGCCAGGCGGCCCGCTCGATCGCGGAGAGCTGTTCGTGTTCCGGGCCGTCGTCGGGGAACGTCTCGAGCAGGAGCGATGCGTTGCCGACGATGGAAGTCAGAAGGTTGTTGAAGTCGTGGGCCACCCCACCGGCGAGCTTGCCGATCACTTCGTGGCGCTTGGCCTGGCTGAGTTGTTCCTCGAGTTCTCGGCGGCGGGTGATGTCGGTAAGGATCAGGACTCCCCCGACGAGCGTGCCATCGTCGTCGCGTAGGGGGTCGGCAGTCACCTCGTACCAGCGCTGGCCGAGGTTCCATTCGGAAATCGAGCGGGTCTTCCTCCGGCCAAGAGCGGCCACCGCAGGGTCGTAGTCGAGGTGGAGGCCGAGGTGGAGGCACGCGTCGAGTCCCTGGTCGATCAAGGAGGCGAAATCTTGGCCCAGCCAGCGACACAGCGCCTGGTTGCAGCGTCGGATCCGCCCCTGGAGATCGACGATGCAGACCGCGTCCTGGATCGCGTCGAAGGTGGCCCGCCATTCGCCAGCGGCACGGCGGTGGGCGGCCTCGGCGGCGCGTGCCCGCAGCACCGCGCGGAGGTGGGCCAGCAGCTCGCGCGGCTCGATGGGCTTGATGAGGTAGGCGTCGGCCCCGTTGTCGAGACCCTGCATGCGGTCGCTGCTCTCGACGTAGACTGCCGAGAGGTGGATGACTCCCGCGTGTCGCGTCGCCGGCAGTTGCCGGAGCCGCTTGCACACCTCGAAGCCGCTGATGTCGGGCAGGTTCACGTCCAGGACGACGATGTCGGGGCTGCGCTGCGCCAGTTCGAGCGCCTCGTCGCCGGTGCCGGCCTCGAGGACGCGGTAGCCGGCTTCTCGGAGTATCCAGCCGAACAACTGACGATTGCCCTGGTCGTCATCGACGAGCAAGACCGTCGCGATGACGGAGGAAACGCTCGCTTCGTCAATGAGGGAAATGCTGTCGGTCATGGGCATCTCGGGCGATCGGCTTGCGGCTATTTATTCTACTATCCTAGCTCAACGGGGAGATCCGACCCAGGAAAGTCTCGAGAACTTCATTTTATTCTCATTTTCGTTGCACGTCGCTCATCGTCGCCCGTCTGTACGGATTGTCGCCGCTCATCACGTTCGGGTCGCTTGCTTTCGGGTGATGCAGGAATGATGACCACTCCCTCGAATCCTACACCAGATTCCGCACCGACGAATGACACCCCCGATTCGTGGGAACGGGTCGCCGGTGAACTTCGGGCGTGCAAGGAGTCCCAGAAACAAGCCTGGGGCGACCTCGACAGCTCGACGCTGGGGCGTTACCTCGCCGGAGAAGTGGCCGGCGACGAATTGGGCCTGATCGAACGCGAACTGGCCGACCACCCCGAGCTTCGCCAATTGACCGACCTCGTCCGTGACATCCTCGGCGGTCTCGAGTCCGCACAACCAACGCATCCCACTCCCGAAGTCGCACCGGCCGTCCTCTCCTTCGAGAAGGCCCGGAAGCAGCGCCGCGTCCTGCCCTTCCTGCGCCGCCATGCCGCGCTGGCCGCCGCCGCCTGTCTGCTCGTCGCGCTGGGCACGGTCGTTCCGGGCGGCGGAATACTGCCTTCCGGCGAATCGGTCATGAACATGGCCTCCCTCGAACCCGTGGCGTTCCTGGGCGATGCCGTGGCCCGCGCCACACCGACCAGTCCGACCACCCTGTTCACGACCGTAGAAGTGCCCACATCGACCGATATTGCGTTGGATAATCCGTTGCCAACGAAGGACGATCGCGGCTGGACCCGCGAGATGAAGGTGGCTCAGAAAGACAACCCCCCGACGGTCATGAACGCCTCCCGCTCCCCAAGGTATTTGGCGATGCAGGCCCACGAGAAGACGATACATGCCGTAGCAGACTCCAAGAAGACCTCGTCTAGCGATGCGGCGACCAATCACCGGCTCGGGCTAGATCAACTCCGCCGTGGCCGGGTCTCCGACGCCGAGAAGTCCCTCGTCATGACGTATAACCATTGCCAGGATCGCCTCGGACCCAAACACCCGTACACCACGCGGGCCGCACAGGATCTCGCCAACCTCTATGCTCCCGCGCTCGAGGGCAGCTCGAACATTCAACCGTATGCGATGAACACGCCTTCCCCCTCGACCCTATTGCTGCCCAATTCGTACCCCCAGGCGAAGGGGGCAGAGACGCCCCAGTCGGCTCGCCTGAGCGAGCAAATCGCCGGCCAGACTCTCCCGCAGATCCAAGCGACGGTCGTTCCCGTCCTCATTCGGGCCTTGGAAACAGCCCCATCGCCCGCCGAACGCCAAAAGATGGTCCTCGCTCTGGGGAACCTCGGCCCCGTCGCAAGCCCCGCGCTCCCCGCCCTCCGGCTGAGTCTCCAAAACGCGACCCCCGCCGAGACGCGGGCGATCCTCTTTACGCTGGGCCGCATCGGCCCCGCTTCCGTCCCGCTGCTAAATCAACTCTCCGTCATGAGTGCGGACAAGGTCGCCGGGAAGCGCGACGGCTCGAAGGATCGCACCAACCTGTCCGCCCGCGACCAGCAGCTCATTCGCGTCACGCTCCGCAAGCTCCAGTCGCCCGAGGCCCAGGCCGGTATCGCCGACGACGCCGCCTGCCTCAGCTTCCGCGAGATCCGTACCGCCTCGATGCAGCTGCACCGGCTCGCCAAGG
>JANXSH010000915.1 GCA_025356615.1 Planctomycetia bacterium
CTGGATCACTTCGGCGACACGCTTGACCGTCCACGATTCGTTGTAGAAGCCGTATTACCCCGGCCCGGAAGTATCGCAATAATCTTAGCCCGACGGGCAAGCCCCATATTCCGCACCCTTGATTTTGCGGCTGCCCAAACCTATCATTTGGTGGCATTTGGCGGAAGAACGTGGCTCTTTTCTTTCTTATTCCTATTCATCTCGCCTATCTTCCGCCGAAAAGGATCCCTGAAATCAAGGGTGCGGAATATGGGGCTAGCGAGGGAGGGGGCCAATCCCCCAGCCAATGTCTCCTTCCCTCGCTGGCGCGTCGGGCTAAGACATACCTCACCTGTCACTTTCACCCGCGCGGAGTAGAGTCACATCAAACAGGCCGGCCTGAGCGGTCTACCCCATGAGGCTTGCCAGGCATACGGCGACGAAGCCGGCCATGCGGCAACGACTCGGACGGACGGGAAGAGGACCCATGTGTACCTCTCCTGCGATGACCGTGGATTAGAGGGGGAAACGAGCATCCAACTACCGTCTCCAAAGAGGCGGGACGAGTTGGAATCACGACGAGTTCCGAGGATAAATAACCGAACTCGCCCGATCCTGTCAGGAAAATCGGAATCTTCGGCAAGAAGTGGCGTGCATCGGCCTAGTCCACCAGTCCGCGAATTTCTTCCCGTAGCCGGCGGAGCACGCGGGACTTCGCGATCAGCGCCGCGTTGACGGAGATGCCCAGCTCGGCGGCCACCTCCGCTGGTGCGGCCTCGTCCATGACTTGACGCAAGAACGCCTGCCAGGTGGAGTCGGTAAAGTCCGGCCGCAACAGGTCGAGGAGCCGGTGCGTGACGTATTCGTCGTGTTCGCGTTCCCACTGCTGGTCGAGGTCGCCGCAGGGTTCGACCAACTCGGTGACGGTCTCGGCGGGATCGCGGTCGGCTTTCTGGCGGGCGCGAAACTGGAGCTGCGCGCGGTTGAAGGCGATCGTCCGAAGCCAACGGCGAAACGCCCCGCGCTGGCCGGAATGCTCGAACCGCGGCACCTTTTCCACGATTACCGACATGACCTCCTGAACGAGGTCGTCGATGTCCGACTCCTGCACCCCGAAGTGCCGCACCCAGCCCTGGATCAAGGGCGTATACAGGTCCACCCAGCGCTTCCAGCACTCGGCCGAGGATGGACCTCGGAGACGCTCCAGGAGACTACGAGACGTGTCCTCCACAGGCTGACTCCCACGATGACCGGATTACATCCTCGATAACAAAGTGGATTGTAGCACGATTGGAACTTGGAAGCACGTCATCACCCACCAGGGAGACGCCGACGTGCGCCAGGGCTTGATCGCCTTCGAGATCGCCGCTGATGTGGCGCCCGACCCGGAGACGACGAAGCGGATGCACGACGAGACGTTGCCGCAGGACGTGTTCGAGTCGGCGAAGTTCTGCTCGATGCGCATCACGCAGGACATCCACGCCACGAGCCGAAGACGCTGGCGGGGCTGCCGGTGGTGTCGTCGACGTAACGTGTGCTGACCCTCGAAATTCCGCTCTGGTCTCGGTTCCTCCCTCCTGCTATCACCCGCCCGAACACCGCGAGAATCGTTCGGGGACAGAGTCAGGTTGGGGAAGGGAGGCAAGCATGAGGATTGGGGACGTGTCCCGACGCCGGCGCTTCGCCGACCCCGCGCGGATGCGCTGGTATGCCCACTATCGCTGCGTCCGCTTCTCGCGCCGGATGATGCACGGCGCTCCGCCTTCGCTGTGCAGGACACGCCAGGCGTCGGCCCCTACCGGCTACACTACTCAGTGATCCCGGTCGCGCCGGCGGGCGACGCCGGTCTCGTGGGCGGCTCGGGCCACGGCCCGCGCGACGGCCCGCACGACTTTCTTGTCGAACACGCTGGGCACGATGTAGTCCTCGGTCAAGTGGTCCTCGGGGATGATGGCCGCGATGGCGTGGGCGGCGGCGAGTTTCATCTCTTCGTTGATCGTGCGGGCGCGGACGTCGAGCGCGCCGCGGAAGATGCCGGGGAACGCCAGCAGGTTGTTCACCTGATTCGGGTAGTCGCTCCGGCCCGTCGCCATCACCCGACAATAGGGCCGGGCGATTTCCGGGGCGATCTCCGGGTCGGGGTTGGCCATCGCGAAGACGATCGGGTCGCGCGCCATCGTCTGGAGGTCTTCCACCTTCAGGATGTTGCCCCGCGACACGCCGATGAACACGTCCGCCCCGACGAGCGACTCCCGGAGCGTCGCGAAGGGCGTGTCGAACGTGATCGCCGCGCGCAGGTCGCGGCGCAGGCTTTCGAGGTCCTCGCCCGTAGCGTCGAGGACCGCGCCGAGGCGGTCGCAGCCGACGAGGTGCCGAACGCCGGCGGCGAGCAGGATCTTGCAACACGCCGTCCCCGCCGCGCCCAGGCCGTTGACCACCACACGGATCTGGTGGATCTCCTTCCCGACGACCTTCAGGGCGTTGATGAGGGCGGCGAGCAGCACGACGGCGGTCCCGTGCTGATCGTCGTGCATCACGGGGATGTCGAGCAGCTCGCGCAGGCGGTGCTCGATCTCGAAGCAGCGCGGAGCGCTTATATCCTCGAGGTTGATCGCGCCGAACGAAGGCGCGATCGCGACGACCGCCTCGACGATGCGGTCGGGGTCTTGCGTCGAGAGGCAGATCGGCCAGCCGTCGATCTCGGCGAACTCTTTCAAGAGCGCGATCTTGCCCTCCATGACGGGCATCGCGGCGGCGGGGCCGAGGTTGCCCAGGCCGAGGATGGCGCTGCCGTCGGTGACGACGGCGACCGAGTTGCCGCGCGTCGTGAACGTGAAGGCGCTCTCCGGGTCGGCGGCGATCGCCAGGCAGACGCGCGCGACGCCCGGCGTGTAGATCATCGAGAGCGTGTTGCGCGTCTTGACGGGCACCTTGCTCCGCGTCGATATCTTCCCGCCGAGGTGCATGAGGAACACTCGGTCCGACGCCGACCGCACGATGAAGCCGGGCATCGCCCGGATCCGCTCGACGACGCGGTCGGCGTGGGCCTGACTTCGGCCGTCGAAGGTGATGTCCCGAACCATGCGGTTGCGTCGCACCTCGACGATGTCGATGGCCCCGAGGTTCGCCCCCTCTTCCGCGAGTAGGGTGGCGAGGCGCGCGAACTCCCCCGGCTCGTTCGGGATCTCGACCCGCACGGTCATGCGGAAGTCGCAATACGGCTCCTGGTTCTCGTCCATCGCTGGAGTCCTGCGGGGCGGGCGTTCTTCCCGCATCGTGACAGATACGGGCGCGAAATGCAATCGAGAGACGAGTATAGTCACACCCTCAGGTGAGGCAGATCCGAAAGAAATCTCCCGCTCGTCTCCTTCGTCTGATAGGATAGCCCCTACGCCTTCCACTACCTCGGAGACTTCCTCATGCTCCCCCTCACCTTGACCGCCCTCTCCCTGATCGTCGCCGTTGATCCCGAGCCGGTCGACGCGAACGCCACGAAGGTCGTCGCCCGATCGCGATGGCTGCACGCCCGCGTCGATGTAAACTCCGCAGGCAAGGACAAGGCCCAACTCGTCCTCCGCAGCGCCGCCGAACTGGTGGCCGCCGTCCCGATGTACAAGAACCGCGATGCCCTCCCTGCCGCCGTCGAGAAGGCCGCGACGGCGGATCTCGCCAAAGAACTGAAGGTCAAAGACATCGACTGGGCCAAACAAATGGTCGTCGTCGTATCCGGCGGGTCGCGGTCCTCCGGCGGCTATCGCGTCGAGGTGACTGGCCTCGAAATCAAAGACAAGACGATGACCGTGAAGTGGAAACTGCACTCACCCAAGGGTATCGCAACGAACGCCTTCACGCACCCCAGCGAAATCGTTCTCGTGCCGAAGTTCGCGGGCAAGGTCGTCTTCGCCCCGGCAAAATAATACGGATATGGCTCCGAACGACTTCCCGTTCGAGAAAGCGAAGCGTGGCCGGAGTCGAGCGAAGCGAAAACCCCGGTGGCCTCACACTCGCTTCACCCCAAGCCATGACGCGAGTGGCGCTTTCCGGGGTCTTCGACCCCGGCCACACGTCCCCCTATGCCCGAAAGTTGATCGGGGCCAAATCCCAAGAACCGCCTCTTTCGTTGATGTCCCGAGCCGAGCGGCACCGGGCAATGGGTGGGCGAGTCGAGCTTTCCAGTCAGGCTCGGCTCGCCGGACCTACGGAAGACGGAGCCATGACTCGCCTTTCTTCCGCCTATTGCCCATAGAAGTAGGTGAACCCCACCGAGCCGCCCATGTTGTTGATGCCGCCGTTGTGCCTGGCGAGGCCGGCGTTGGAAATGTGTTGGTAGCCGGCCTCCACGTCGAGCGAGACGCACTCCGTGACCATGACGCGGGCACCAAATTCGGCGCGGAGCAGGAACTCGAACGCCTCGCCGACGTTGCGCTGGATGAGGGGCGAGGTTCTCCAGGCGTCGTTGAGGAGGCAGCCGACACCGCACTGGAGGTAGGGTACGACGATGCACTCGGGCTGGACGAAGTTGTACCGCAAGATGGCGTGGGGGCCGGCAAAATAGGTTCCGTAGGTGCGGTGGATGGGGCTCGCGTTCGCCTCGACCAAGACCTCGAAACAGCCGCGCAGCCATAGGTCGCTGGACGGCGTGTTCAGGATGTAGCCGAGGCGAAGGCCGATCGGCGCGTAGTCGAGTTCCGGCCCGCCGGGGCCGATCGAGGTGTGGGAGTAATAGCCGATCATGGCCTGCAACGTCAGCGAGCCAGCGCTGAACGGGTCTTGGTCGGCGAGACCTTGGCGCACTGGCTCACCTACAAAGGTTCTCACGCCAGGTACGGTCCCCTCGTAGATCGGATGCGCGGGGACGAGCGGCACGTCGATGGGGGCGATCGCGCGAACGGGAGTCGGCCCCAGCAAGCCTAGCACCCCGAGCATTACCATGAAGGACAGGCGAGTCGTCATCCAGAGAACCTCACGATAAGCCAGGAAGCCTGGTGAAGGATGTCTCCTCTTCTTGCTAACCCTATCGGCATTCCCCTCCGGTCGTCGTCACAACTTGCGCAAATATTACAACCAGGATAACCCGCAGCCTTCCTACTTTTCGGACACAGGTCCACGGATAGAGGAGTAGAGCGTATCGGCGCTCTGTTTTCTGTCGGTCTCTCTTCATTCTGTGTCCTCTGTCTAGGGTTTAGGAGTTATTTTCCAGCCGTAAGTGATTACAGGACAATGATAAAGCGTTTGTTCAGTAAGCGTGGATCGACGCAAACTGCTTCGCTGAGGGCACGTTTTTCAAAGACTTGGCAAGAAGACTATATCGTTCCTCCTTTGCCGGCTTGGGTTTGCGCCGATAAAATAACTCCTAAACCCTAGTCTGTGACTCTGTGGTTGACCTGTATTTCGATTTTCAGTCGTCGCGTGCGCTGCCTCGGGAAATGACCTCCATCCCCAGGAGGCACACATCGTCCGAAAACCCCTGACCCTCGCTGAAGGTCGCGACCTCGAGATGGATGTCGTCGAACAGACGGTTGACGGCTTGCCCGAGGTTCCGCCGGACGGCGTCGAGGAGGCGTTCTTCCCCGTAGGCTTCGCCCTCGCCGTCGATCGCCTCGAACAACCCGTCCGTAAACATGAGCAGGAGGTCGCCGGGGATGAGTACCGAGTGGGCGACCGCGTAGCGCGGGTCGTCGCGGACGCCCAACGGCGGGCCGGGCATGCCCTCGACGGCGTCCAGGGGTTCGGCCCGCATTTCGCTCCGCCGTGCGAGGATCGGGACGGGGTGCCCGGCGTTGGCGTATTCCAGGTGGCCCGTCGTCGTGTCGATGATCGCGTAGAACGCGGTCAAGAAGACGGGGACGGCGGCCTTTCCGAAGATGGCGAGCAACTCGCGGTTCATCGCGGCGAGGAGCCGGCCCGACTCCTCCGCGATCGGCCGCAGCCCCTCGAGGAGCGCGCGGACCATGGCCGTGACCAGCGCGGCACGGACGCCGTGGCCCATGACATCGCAGATGAACACGCCCGCGAGCGTGTCGCTCAGGGGCAGGACGCTGAAGAAGTCGCCGCCGACCGCCCCGTCGGGCCAGTAGCGATCGAAGAATCGCAGGTGACTGCCCTCGAGGGGGACATGCCGGGGGAAGTTGGGATACCCCTGGGGCAACAGCGCGAGTTGGACCTCGCAGGCCGTCCGCAGGTCGGCCTCCATCTCGGCGTTGCGGTCGCGGAGGACGCGATTCTGTTCGACGAGCGCTTTCTCGAGGCGGAGGAGGCGCTCGCCGGTACGGAGGCGGACTTGTAACTCTGCGGGGTGAAAAGGCTTGCAGATGAAGTCGTCGGCCCCGGCCTCCAGCCCCGCGATGATCTCCGCGCGATCGGACGAGGCGGCCAGGAGGATGACGTAGACGTACCCCGCGCCGGACCGCGCCCGGATGCGGCGCACCAGTTCCAGGCCGCCCATGACGGGCATCTCCTGGTCGGTGAGGACGAGTTGAAAGTCGCCTCGGTCGAAGTGTTCCCAGGCCTGAACTCCGTCGGGGGCAACGATCACCTCGTACCCCCAACGACGGAGGGTCGTTTGGAGCAGGTGGCGGGTGACAGGATCATCCTCGGCGACGAGGATTTGCATCGGGCGACTCCGGCCTACTTCTTGCCCAGGCAGTACAACGTCCCCTTCTGCGTCCCGATCAGCACGAGGCCGCCGACGACGGCGGGAGAGCCGGTGATGGCCCCGTCGAGGGGGATCTTCTGGACCAGCGTGCCCTTGGCGAGGTCGAGGACATAGAGGTTGGAGTCCATCGACCCGACGACGACCTTATCCCCGACGATGACGGGCGACGAATCGACCCGGTCGCCTGTTGCAAAGGTCCAAACGGCCGTCCCGGTTTGCGGGTCGATGCAGTGGACCTGCTTGTCCCGGCCACCGATGACGACGTACTTCTCCGTGACGGCGGGGGACGAGAAGAACGCCTGACCGTTGCGCTTGCCCTTGTAGGTCCAGGCGACCTTGCCCTTCTTCCAGTCGATGGCGCGCACTTCGTTGCGCATCGTACCGACGTAGAGACGATCGCCGAGGACGGCGGCCGTCGCGCCGGACTGGCCCTCGAGATCGACGGACGAATCCTCCTTGCCCTTGGCGACATCGATGACGTGCATCTGGCTGTCGCAGCCGACGAGGAACGTCTTGCCGTCGCCAATGGCGACCGAGCCGTAGATCGGGCCGTCGGTCTTGAACTTCCAGCGCTGCTTGCCGTCCTTGTCGAGACAATAGAGGTTCTCGTCGTGCGAGGCGACGAGGACATCACTCCCCTGGAAGTTGACGCCGCCGACCTCCGCGCCCGTGGCGAATTCCCACTTCTTCGTGCCTTTGGCCGTGTCGAGGCAGTAGAGGGAGCCGTCGAGGTCGCCGACGTAGACGAATCCGCCCTTCAGCGAGGGCGGTGCCTTGAAGGGCCCGGCCTTGAATTTCCACTTCTCCTTGCCGGTCTTCAGGTCGATGGCGTAAAAGTGTTCGTCCATGCTGCCCGCGTAGACGACGCCGTCGGCCACGGCGACCGAACTCTCGAAGGCGTCCCCGGCCTTGAACGTCCAGAGCGTGTCGAGTTTGGCGGGGAGTTTGCCGGAGGCGACCCCCGTCTGGCGCGGGTTTCCGTGGAACAAGAGCCAGGCGGCCTTCTCCTTGGCAACGGGGGCGGGTTGAGCAGTGAGGGTCAGCGCGGCACCGACCAGCGTCAAACTGGCGGCGAGGAGACGAAAGGTCGGGGTCAAGGGATCGATCCTCTAGGGGGGGCTTTGCAAGAGAACGGGTGTGGTAAGAGGTGGACCGTGTTGCTTCGCCTCTCACGGGGTTGCGGGCGGCTCAGGGAGTGGTTTGATTATGTCGGTGGTCGAAACGAGGTGCGGGCGATAATCAGCAAGATAATTCTCGATGCTCTTGACAGCGCCTCCATGTTCCGCCAACTCCTCATTCCCGAAGAGCCGCGCCTGAAACGCCAGACCCGGCCCAAGTCGTCGGAGTTCGGCGAGTTGAATCGGGCCGTTGATTCCCCCTGTGTTCAGTTGGATGGCGTTGTGTAGCGCCCAGGAGGCCGCGAATCCCCCTTCGTTCAAGGTGGGCTGCGAGTCCCGGAACATCGTCCGCCGAAGCAGGCCGA
The DNA here is from genome assembly GCA_025356615.1 of Planctomycetia bacterium. Lineage (GTDB taxonomy): Bacteria > Planctomycetota > Planctomycetia > Gemmatales > Gemmataceae > JANXSH01. The sequence goes on from JANXSH010000915.1 coordinate 8,118, forward strand.
AGAATGGGTCGGTAATCATCTGTCCGCTACCCATAGAGACGAACCATGAGCGAGGATCCTTCATTTCCGGTTGAAAATCCGTAACTCCGAACTCGCAGAGGTGAAAAGTGTTCTGACAGGCGAAAGCCAGGAGTGCCCCCACCTGCCCCGGCTCCAGGTAGGTAGCCTGCATATTTTGCAGCATGCTCCTACAGACTTCGCAAACCAATTCATACCAATGTTTCTCCGACCAATGAAACTCTCGAAGCCCTCTTAGGGTTTGCAAAATGTGCTGCAACCGTTGCCCAAGCCCACCGGCCCCCGTGGTGGCAAGGATCACATCGTTGCCGATCACGAACGTCTTTTGGACGGACTGTTCGATCGTGTTCAGATTGCCTGCCGCGAAGGTGGCTGAACTGTCAGAGCCGAGGATGACGCCTTCCTGACAGAGTACCCCGACGAGAACGGTCATGCTCGCTCCTGGAAAACACCATTCACCCTCATCTCTGGGTAAGCCTGGTAGACGGCAACAACCAACTCCTCGAACCGCTGCCGACGCACCCAAGCCGACAAGGTTCTTAGATATTCCGCCATTGGAGGTTCCAGTTTGGCGAGCAGCGATTCACCCTCCGCCCGACCTTTCGCTGTGAGGCGATAGATGGGGAATATCTCTTCACCTTTGCTGATCGATACGAGCCCCTTTGCACTCAAGGCGGACAACTCGGCATACACATGCAAGTCTAAAGGACCGTAGGCGTCAGGCACGAACGTGAAATACGGCCCCCCGACCGCTTGCGGAACCTTCCGGTCGATGAGGAAGAACAGTTTCTGAACCTGAACTGGTGTATGAGCATCGCCGTATCCGGCAGCCATCACCATCAGCACGAACTCTTGCCGCGTCATGTACGAAGCCCCTCCAGGGAGGAAACGTCAGAAGGCCGACTCGTAGAGCGCGAGGATGTCTTCCTCGGCGAGGGGGCGGGGGTTGAATTTCCCGGTCCACAACTGGCCGGCCTCCTCGGCGAGAACGGAGAAGATGCCGGGGCTGACGCCGCAATCGGCTAGCCGCGTCGGGAGCTTCGCGCCCTCCATCAAGTGGCGGATGCGGCGGGCGAGCACCTCGGGGGCCGCGTGGGCGTCGCCGTTGAGCAGGCCGACCTCGCGGGCGAGGTCCGCGTAGAAGTGGCCGACGACCGGGCTGTTGAAGCGGATGACGTGCGGCAACAGGATGCCGACGGCGATCCCGTGGGTGAGGCCATAATGCGCGGTGAGCGGGTTGGCGCAGGCGTGGGCCGCGCCGAGCATGGCGTTCTCGATGGCAAGCCCGGCGAGGTTCGCCCCGAGCTGCATGACGCCGCGCGCCTCGACGTTGCCCGGCTCGCGCTGGACACGCTCGAAACTGCCGTCGAGCATGCGCCAGGCTTCGCGCGAAAACGATTGAGAGTAGAGGTTCCGCTTGGTCGAGACATACGACTCGATCGCGTGCGTCATCGCGTCGATGCCGGTGATGGCGCTGACCGACGCGGGCTGCGAGACGGTCAACTCGGGGTCGAGGATGGCGACGCGGAACGCGGCCTTGCGGTCGCCGCAGGCCATCTTGAGGTGCGTCTTCTCGTCGGCGATCAGGGCGAACGACTGGGCCTCGCTGCCGGTGCCGGCCGTCGTCGGGACGCCGATCGAGGGGAGCATCGGCTTCTTGGCAAGGCCGAAACCCTTGTAGTCGGCCATCGTGCCGCCGTTGGTCAGCAAGAAGTTGACGCCCTTGGCGCAGTCCATCGAACTGCCCCCGCCGACGGCGACGATGAAATCGACCCGATGCTTCTGGGCGAACGCGAGCGCGTTATTGACGTGATGGGTCGTTGGATTCTCTTCGACCCCGTCGAAGAGGAAGACGGAGAGTCCCGCCTCCTGGAGCAGCGCCACGGCACGTCCCGGATGGCCGACCGCCTTCAAGCCGGGGTCGGTGACGAGCAGTACCCGGCTGCCGCACAACTCCCGGACCAACTCCCCGAGCCGGGCAAGGGTGCCCGGCCCGAAGACGACCCGCGTCAGAGGATGGAAGTCGAACGACGCCGGCAGAGCGAAGCTCGTCGGCGTGCGAACGGCAGGGGCGGGTTGGTAGGTCCGAATCATCATCTCCATCCTGGGGCGGCGAGAGGACGAGCCGGAAGCGTTAGCGACGGAAGCACGAACCCCTCCGGTCGCTTACGCTCCCGGCTCGCCAAGCTCTGACCCTTCCTACCCATTATATCACCCAGCGGCCCCCGCGCGAATCGGAGCTTCCTGCTGGTACGCCCTGGCGCGGAACAGGAAGTCCACGATGCTGCCCTCGTGCGGCTGGAGCCAGTTGAGCTGGATCGTCGGAATCGCCCCGATGTTCAGCCGGTCGATGTGGATCGCGTCCACGAGCTGCTTCTGCCACTTCGCGTTCTCCGTGATCGCGGAGCAGACCAGCGTCGGGCCGATCGCCTCGAGCATCTTGTCCTGCGGGCACTCGACCACGGTGACGAAGGGATACATATACTCCTTCTTGCTGATCGGCGCTTCCGGCGAGGTGCAGTGGGCCACGGTCGGACGCAGGTAGTCGCACGGCCCCTTCTTCACCAGCCGGGGGCCATACTTCGCGGTGGTGTGCGTCGTGCCCGGATCCTTCAGGTCGGCCTCGATCATGCCCCAGACGGCTTCCGCTTGGCCGGGCACGGTGAACGCGGCCAACCCCGACTTGGGATCCTCCGGCGGCAACGGTTCGATCGGGCCGATGCGCTCGGCGATGGCCTCGGCGATCTCCTTGGTGTGGCGCGAGGCCCAGATGCCCGAGCAGTTGATGCAGCCGCGACCGCTGTTGAGGTAGACGCTGTTGACCATGAGGTCGAGGTACTTGCGCCAGTCGTCCACCACGTCGTCGCCCAGCAGGATCTTGCTGAAGCCTGGGCCGTGGGCCTGGACGCGGGGGTTGCCCTTGTACTGTTCGACGGTCGCCGTCCCGCCGAAGATCAGGCTCTTCTGGCAGTGCTGGAGGACCGCCGCGCCGATCTCGCCTGCCCCCGGATAGATGGCGATGGCCTGGCGCGGGATGCCGGCCTCGAAGAAGGCAGCCGCCATGCGGTACGGCGTCCACGGCTCTTGCGGGCCGGGCTTGAGGAGCAGGCCGATCTGCATCGGGATGATCGGCAGCCAGAGCGTGTGAACGCCGGGCGAGTTCGACGGCAGGACGAGACCCAGCACCGGCGACTGCGCCTGGTAGCTGATCGGTACGCCGCGCGCCTCGATGCCGTAGCCGCGCGACAGCACATTCAGATCCAGCCCGCGCGTCAGCGAGTCGAGGATCTTGTCCATGTTGTTCAACACGAAGCTGTTCTTCTCCATGTTGAACCGGACCATGTGTTCGGGCAGGCCGGTCGTCGCCGACTGCATCTTCAAGAACTGGTCGGGCGTCTGCGTCCCGTCGCCCAGCGGCAGCTCGGCGTTGGAATACAAGTCCGCAGCCTTCTTGATCTTCTGGAGCAACTCAGGGATGGGGATCTCGCGCAACACGTCGCGCGCACGCTGTGCAAAGCGCATGTCGCGGGCGACCATCGCGGCGTTGGCCCGGCTCACCTCGGCCATCACCTCGCCCGTGGCGAAGTGGACGACCTTGTCGGTCTCCATGCTCTTGTAAGGCTCGCCCCAGCGCAGAACGGGGATGTGTAGCATCTTTGGCTCCTTCGTCGCCAGTTTTCAGTTTTCAGTTTTCAGATGTCAGTCGTCAGTGAGTCGTCCTTGGCCTTCGCATTTCACCGAAAACTGAAAACTGAAAACTGTTTCGGTCAATACACCCCAACCGTCGTCGTCGCGGCGAAGGCGCGGAAGCCCTTGACGCCGCTGACGCCGTCCCAGGGGTACTTCGACGAGGGCCGTTCGCGGACGCCTTCGTCTCGCTCCATGAATCGGGGGACGAAGAACTCCTTCGTCAGCGTCGTGAGCATCACGCGGCCCTCGGCACCGTATTCGACCGTCTTGTCGTTATCGTCGAAATCGACGACCTGGACGACGGCGCGAGGCTCGGGGGCGTAGTACGCGATCTTGAAGCCGTCCTCGGCGCGGGGCATCTCGCTCGCGGCCAGGCCCATGAGCGTGTTGCCGTAGGTCGGGGCGATGTAGGTGCCGTCGCCGAGGTACTCCTCGATCGTGAAGCGGATCCACTGCGAGGTCATCTCGGTCCCGCCGCAGAAGATGCCGGTGATGCCTTCCTTCTCGAGGCTCGACCCCTTGTCCTCGAGGCGCTTGACGAGGGAGTCGAGGAGCTTGGGCGTGGTGAACATGCACTTGATCTCGTGCCCGGCGGAGAGGACCGTCATCGCCTGGTCGATGACGTGGTCCTGGTACGCCCGCAGGTGTTCCATCCAGCCCTTCTTGATGACCTTGATGACCCAGCGCGGGTCGAGATCGACGCAGAAACTGATGCCCCCGCGGTACTGGGCCATGTGTTCGACGGCGAGGCGCAGGCGGCGCGGGCCAGACGGCCCGAGCATCAGCCAGTTGCTCCCCTTGGGGAAGAATTGGTCGGGCAGCGTGTGGCTGAACTGCTCATAGTCGATGCGGAAGTCGTCGCAGACGACCCGGCTCTTGGGGATGCCCGTCGTGCCGCCCGTCTCGAAGACGTACCAGGGGCGATCGGCCATGCCCTTGGGAACCCAGCGACGGACGGGGCCGCCGCGCAGCCACTCGTCCTCGAAGTGGCCGAACAGCTTCAGGTCGTCGAAGCACTTCACGTCGGTGAGCGGGTTGAAAGAGAAAGATTTCGCCTTGTCCAGCCAGAACGGCGTACCCGTATCGGGGCTGAAGTGCCATTGGATGACCTCGCGCACCTGGGCGTCGAGTTGGGTCTTGGCCTTGGCGATCTGGTCGGCGGTGGCCGGGCCGGCCGGCTTCAGGGTGGCTGTCGCGCTCACGATGGTCCTCGATCTTGGGTCACTTCTTGATGGCATACAGGGTCGAACCGCTGTTGACGTACAGGACGCCGTTGGCGGCTACGGGCGGCACCTTCACGGGTTGGCCGATGGTCACTTTCTTCGGGGCGGCGTATTTCTTGCCCGCGTCGAAGATGTAGAGGTCGCTCCCGTCGGTCCCGAGGTAGACCTTGCCGTCAACATAGTAGGGGGAACACCAGGTACTTTCCTGAAAGTCGTGCTCCCAGACCTTTTTCCCCGTCTTCGCATCGATGCAGTGCAGGTAGCCGGCCAACTCGGCGGCGTAGACGAGGCCGTCATGCACCGCGACCGTTCCCATCGTCCGGCCGTAGATCCACTCGCGTTCGTCGCCCTTCGGCTTGGGCATGACAAGCCCGCCGTAGTGCCAGACGAGACCGGAGTCGGCGTTGGCCTTGGACGCGGGGTCGAAGTCGTCTCCGACCGGCGACAGGTCTTTGTCCTTATTCTTGGGCACCTTGGTGATGTCGATGCACCACAGGTGGCCGACGCCTGGGCCGTCGTCCGGCTCCTGGCCGATGGCGATGTAGCAGCGGTTCTCATGGATGACGGGCGTGCCGATGGGGAACGACTTCTCGCCGCCGCCGCCCACCTTGTAGGGCTTGGCCTTCTTGGGGTTGCAGTCGAACTTCCAGATTAACGCGCCGTCCTTGGAATCGAGGCCGTAGACCCAGCCGTCGCCACCACCGTAGATGATCTGTGTCTTGCCGTCGATGGTCGCGGCGGAGGCATTGGTCCACTGCCCGCGCATCACGTTGGCCCCCGGTAGGTCGTTCTTCCAGGCGAACTTGCCGGTCTTCTTGTCCAGCGCGACGAGGGAGGGGGCCTTCGGCTTCGGCAGCTTGCCGGTGCCCGTCTCCACTCCGTTGCACGTCAGTGCGTAGACGAGGTCGCCGACGACGAGGGGGGAGGTGTAGACGAGCTGCCCGACGAAGATGTCGAGTTCCTTTATCATGTCGTACTTCCAGACGACCTTGCCCGAGGTGTCGGAGCAGACGAACTCGGCGCGGTTGTTGACGTACCACAGGCGATCACCCTCGACCCAGGGCGACGAGGCGATGCCCTCGTGCTCCGCGTCTTGGTCCTTGTCGAGCTTCTCGTAGGCGTGCTGCCAGAGGAACTTGCCGTCGGCCTCGTTGAAACACATCAGGACGCCGTGATCGTCCTTGACTGCGGGGTCACGCGGCTTGTCGTTGTTGGTGCCGATGAATATCTTGCCCCCCGCGACGACCGGCCCGCCGTAGGCCTTGGAGCCGAGCGCGGCGGCCCACTTGACGTTCCTCTCCTTCCCCTTGGGGCGGACGGCGAAATCGGAGGTGATGTCCTTTTCGACGAGGTTGACCTGGTTCCGCCCCGGATTGCCACCGGACATGCGGAGGGCACTTCCATTCGCCCTCTCGACGGGCTTGTCGGCGGCTTTTTCGACGACCTTCTCGTCGGCATTCACGGGGGCAACAGGCGCGCGGGCGCAGCCGAACGCGACGACGGCGGGGAGAAGCCAGAAGAAGTAGTGATTCGACCGCATAGGATTCCAGGGAGAAGTAGGGGGGTACAGGCGAGCGGGGGTGTCACCTCAGCAGGGAAGAAGATCACGGGGCGTCGCTGGTTAGACCCCACCCCCCAGCCCCCTCCCCTAAAGGAGAGGGGAGCCAGACCAAGAGCTTGTCTGGTCCCCCCTTCCTTTTAGGGAAGGGGGTTAGGGGGTTAGGTCTTCGCTCCACACGCCCGATCGCCTCACTTCGTCTTGATCGCCCACAGCATACACGGGTTCTCGGTGACGACGTACAGGACGCCGTTGTTTGCGACGGGCGTGACGCGGATCGTGCCCTTCATCTGCACCTTCTTGGGTTCAGCGGCTTTCGCCGAATGCTCGAAGATGTGCATCATGCCCTTCTCGTTCCCGATGTAGACTTTGCCGTCCACGACGTAGGGCGACGACCAGGTGTCCTCACCCAACTCGAACTCCCAGTGGAGCTTTCCTGTCAAGGCGTCGAGGCAAACGAAGATCCCGTCGAAGTCGCAGGCGTAGCACAGACCCTTATCGATAGCACAAGTGCTAAGCGAGCGGCCGAAGAGGAAGTCGCGGGTCGCCGGCGGGTTGTTACCGCCGAAGTGCCAGACGAGGCCCGAGTCCTTATTCTTGGGATCCTTCGGGTCGAAACTCTTGGGCACTTCGACTTTCGGGTCACTCCACGGCGAGAGATCCTTGTCCTTGTTCTTGGGCGTCTTGGTGATGTCGATGCACCACAGGTGGCCGACGCCCTTCTTGTGTTCGGGATCCTGGCCCACGGCGATGTAAAGTTTGCCGTCGTGGATCACCGGCGTCGAGACGAAGTCGTTGCGGGTGCCCTTCGGCCCCAGGCGGTAGACCGCGCCTTTGGGGTTGCAGTCGAACTTCCAGAGCAACTCGCCGGTCTTCGGGGCGAACGAGTAGAGCCAGCCGTCGCCGCCGGGGAAGACGACCTGGGACTTGCCCTTGACCACGGTGTAGACGGGGTTCGACCATTGGCCGTGGAGGATGTTGCTGCCCGGCGACTTGTCCTTCCAGAGGACCTTGCCCGAGTTCTTGTCGATGGCGAGGAAGCTCGGGGCGTCCGGGGCCGGGATGTTGATGTGGCCCTCATCGACGCCGTTGGACGTGATGACGAACAGGATGTCGCCGACCATCAGCGGCGAGCAGGTCGCCAGGTTGTGCGGGAAGACGCCGAGGTCCTTGATCATGTCGAGCTTCCAGACGATGTCGCCGTCGATCGTGCTCTTGTACTTCTCGTCCGTGAAGGGGCCGACGTTCTTGCCGGCGGCGAGGCCCGCCGTCGTGGCGCAAACGACTTCGCAGCGGTTGCTGACGTACCAGATGCGGTTGCCCTCGACGACGGGGCCGGAGCAGATGCCTTCGTGGTCCCAGTCTTGGACGATGCCGGCCTCAAGCTTGTCGTGGACCAGCTGCCAGAGGAATTCCCCATTAGACTCGGTGAAGCACATCAGGATGCCCTTGTCGCCCTTGATCTCCTTGTTGCGCGGGCGCTCGTTGTTCGTCCCGACGAAGACCTTGCCGCCCGATAAGATCGGACCGCCATAGGCCTTGGAGCCGAGTTGGGCCGACCAGAGGATGTTCTTTTCCTTGCCCTTGGCGGTGCTCCACGTCGTGGGCATGTCCTTTTCGACGAGGTTGACGAGGTTGCGCTGGACGGTGCCGCCCCACAGGATCGGGGGACGGGTCGCCTCCTTCTCGGCGGCGGTCAGCTCGCCGCCGCCGGAGAGCGTCGGCTTGCCGCCACGCTGCAAGGCGAAGATCCCGAGGACCAGGGCGAAGATGCCGACCGTCGCGGCGATCGACAGCCAGCGGCGTTTC